>JAKSAU010000663.1 GCA_022361535.1 Desulfobacterales bacterium | reverse complement strand
CGCTGCCGGGATTCAACAATTCCACGGTTTTCAAGCTCCACATAAGCCTGGAGAACTGTTGTCATGCTATACCCGGTGGAAGTGCAAAGAGACCTTAAAGAGGGCAGCTTCTGGGCAAGTCTGTACCCCCCGTTTTCAATCTGACCCTGAATCCGGTCTGCCAGGTCCTTGTATAGGAATTTACTTTTTCTAGGCATCTGCTCTGGTTTTTTTTAATAGTTTCTGCATCTGTTCTTTTTTTACCGCTAATCTATAATGCCATTCAAGATAAATTTTTAATGGGCAGCGCCCGCTGACAAAGGAAAAAACAATGAAGAACTACTGGTTTATGGTGTTACGGTATATGATTTCAGGTGAAGACTCAAGATATGGGTTCCAGGACTTCTGGAGAAGTAATTTTCTCGCACGGCATACCACAGCTTCCAGGGCATGCCTTGAAGCTACCAAAGTAATGTTCCTGATCGCTGTTTATTTCGGTATCCTTGAAACTTTCAGTCGCTTCTAAGCATCCCAACCATAGGATTATATAAACTCTCAAAATATATTTTCGATTAGCCCTGTTGAACAAGGGCATCCCATATACCAATAACGGCCCGTTTATTCTAAGAAGCGGCTGCCGTATTTTTTACAAAAATACGCCTGATGCCGCCTTCTTAGAACAAACGAGCCTAAGTGTCCAAACGGACTATAACAGAGTTGCCCCTTGTATCCGGTTTTGTTTTAAGATAAAAAGATTGCGAACCGGAACATGTAAGGATAAATCCCATGGCCTCAGATAAAAAACTGACGATTATATCGAAAGAAGATGCTGTCTTCTGGATGGATGGTGACGGTATCTGGCATAATGAACACGGAAAATTTGAACACCCGAAAATCATCCAGTATTTCAACCGCTCCATCCAAAAAGACGACCAGGGTTATTTCTTAAGTCAGGCCATAGATGACCGGGTGGAAAAGGTGTATTTTCCCTATGAAGAGACAGCTGTATTTGCTATCGATCTTAAAAATAGTGGCGAGTCAATCGAACTGATACTCAATACTTTTAAATCTGTTTCCTTGAATCCGGAATTCCTTTATATAAAAAATGACAGCCTATTCCAGGACACACCGGAAGACTTGATCAAATTCAGCCAAAAGGCCCTTGCAAAACTCTCCGCTAAAATGGAAGACACTGACAAAGGCCTTACAATTGAGCTTGGCAATACCCAATTTATTATTCCTGAAAAATAAAACCCTGAATGCCCAGCTTTTTTTGGCCCCTGTACTTTATGAGTTAACGCTTTAAATTTGCTTCATAGGCTCACTTATCCTTAAAAAAAGCATCAGGCGTATTTTTTGAAAAAATACGGCAGCCGTTTCTAAGGACAAGCGAGCCGCTATCTGTAACAACCATACTCCCGCTGTTTGCTGCAACGCATCTTGACAATCTTTAATCCGGCCAGATATTGGAATATTGACTTGACCCCAAACAGGATAAAATGACCATGACCACCCTGTTAAGATACAGCATGAGAGCCTACTTAACCCTGAGGTATTTTTTCCACTGGCTGACCCGCACAGGTTGCTACGGGAAACACCAAGCTCAGGAATTTACACCGAACTCAAACCATACATCGGGCGCAAGTCTTAAAGCTGGACTATTCCGTCACCATGTCAAACAATTCCACGAGTCATCGTGCTCTGTGGCGTCTGTTGTTTCTGCCATCAATACGTTAAGAGAAAGATTTAACGGTCCTGAAAAACCGATTACCCAACGCGATATTCTTGATGAAGTCAGGGCAGCCCACTGGAAGGAACGGATGGGACCTGACGGATATAACGGACGCAGGGGGCTTCCCTTAGACGTCTTAGGCGAGGTGGTCAAAGCAAGTCTTGATGCATACCATATCCCTTATGACAAAGTAGACGTGATACGCGCCAGCGGCGGAAACCAGGCCGCACAAACTAAAAAACAAGTACTGAAGGACCTTAAAGCATTCGAATCCCAGGATAACTGCCTGCTCATTGCGCACTTTGACCAAGGCGGTTTTGTCAAAGAAATGAATATACCGCATATCTCTCCTGTTGGCGGATTTGATCCTGATACCGGACTTGTTACAATGCTGGATGTTGATCCGGGCCACCCCAAACCCTACCGCATTCCTTTCCATGTTTTTTACAAAGGCATTTCAACCCGTTACGGCGGTGTATTTCGCCCCTTTGGCTATGACCGGGGAGGCGTGATCGTGATCCGTTTAGCCTAGCCCAGCCTCAAACGAGCCAGCCCTGCTGACCTTAAACCCAGACAAAAAGAGATTATCCCTATAAGAGTTTTGTTGTCCTAACTTTATTCCTTGACGCAATCTTTGGGATGATTATAATTCACTTAATTGCAAACGATTACCATTAAGCAATCCTTTGCTTTTCAATATTCAACAACAGTTCGGGTGCTTTGCCTGACTGTCTCTATATAGAGGAGGTATCACCATGACTCATTCTTTACCATCACTCGGATATGATTATGATGCGCTTGAGCCCTTTATTGATGCAAAAACCATGGAAATACACCATACCAAGCACCACCAGACATATATTGATAAACTTAACGGCGCGTTAGACGGCCATGCAGATCTTGCAGAGCTGCCTGTGGACGAACTCATTTCAGACCTTTCAAAGGTGCCTGAAAACATAAGGACCGCCGTAAGAAACCATGGCGGGGGACATTCTAATCATAGTTTTTTCTGGCCCCTGCTTAAAAAAGAGGTGGACTTTGGCGGTGCTGTTAAAGAGGCCATTGAAAAAGATTTCAGCAGTTTTGACAACTTTAAGTCAGAGTTTTCCCAGAAAGCGACCCTGCTTTTTGGCTCAGGCTGGACCTGGCTGACATTCGACCAGGGTAAACTGTCCATTGTCACCACACCCAATCAGGACAGTCCATTGAACCACGGTAAGACGCCTATCCTAGGTCTGGATGTATGGGAACATGCCTACTATCTTAAATATCAAAACAGGAGACCGGATTATATCAATGCCTTTTTTGATGTAATCAACTGGGAAAAGGTTAACAGTCTTTTTCTTGCTGCATCCTAAGCCGATTTAAAGAACCGAAATAAAACCGCCTGAAAAAATATCTTTTTTTCAGGCGGTTTTATTTTTCAGGATTTT
>JAKSAU010000365.1 GCA_022361535.1 Desulfobacterales bacterium | reverse complement strand
CTGGGTGTCCTCCAACATTACCTACTCAGGCTATATCAAAAATCGCAAAGGTGCGTTGCATACCCTAAAAAGCGGTTCCGGGGACTGCACAGAATACATGTTTCTTTTCATTGCCCTATGCCGGGCCAACGGTCTTCCTGCAAGGGGCATCGGCGGGTAGGACGATAAAAACCAGGAGAATATAATTGAAATTACGTACAGTAATACTTATTGCGACCATAAAGTGCTGCATTGTAATTAACTCATGTGGTTCAGTAGAAACGGAGTATAATTTTATTGTAAATCATTCCGATAATAAGATAGAGGAAAAACTTCTTGAATATTTAATCGCAAACAAGATTCCATACAAAAAAAATGAAAATGGTATAGTTTACGTACGTAAACAAGATTCCGAGGTTGTGACAAAAGTATTAAGAGACATTCAAAGTGACTATAGCAAAAAAACATATTTTGTTGATTTTGAATTTCTAAAAGAGGCAAGAATCTATATAAAAAAGCTTGCTCAAAAAGAAATACCTTATGAGATGAGTGAAGGCTGTTGCCCCAGATATTACAGAGTTAAGAGCCCTCCAGAATACTATGAAAAAGCACGGTTAGTGATGGAAAAACATATTCAAAGCATGATTAAAGGAGGAACTCATCATAACGGGAAGGAGTCGATCCTGAATTATTAGGATTCGTGGATAGTGGATGAGGGCGTTCAAAATTTTGTGTCAGTAAGGTTGCTATAATAAATGTGAAAATAAAGGGACCAATAAATGTGACTATGATCTTACGAAATGCTTGATGAGAATAGGCCTTTCTGCCAAGAGTTCGGGGGACACGATACTTAATTATGAAAGATATTTGGGGGCTTATATTTGCACTCTTTTTTGGTATGTTTAGTACTACCTTTTGTATATGGGTGATATTTAAAGGGGGAGATTTAGTATGGCGAGAAAGTATGATCAAATGGGATGAAGTTACTGGTTCCAAGACGAATGAAAACAGTTTTTTCTTAAAGCCTTTGGTCCTTAAAACTGTTAGCATTATTCTTTTTTGTCTTTCCTGGATTGTTATATATTGGGCATTGAAACCTATTTTAGATTAAACTGACTCAGAACTTGTAGCTTGTATGAATTCGGGGGACAGTAATCCGGGGTCGAAATAGAATTCGGGATTCGTAAATAGTAAATAAAAGGGTCAGAGTAAAATTAAATAGAGTAAAATCCTAAACTAATGACAAATCAAATTCATGGCTCGTTTACTACGCATATCTCCAAAAAATGTTCCAATTCATATCATTCAGCGGGGTAATAACCGGCAAGTATGTTTTGGATCTGATGACAATCATGTCGCATATGCCGGCTGGTTAAAAGAATACTCAAAGAAATATAACGTTGACGTCCATGCCTGGGTAATGATGACCAATCATGTTCATTTGTTGTGCACTCCTCGACAGGAAAACGGTATTAGCAGCATGATGCAGGCTTTGGGTCGTCTCTATGTCCGTTATTTTAATTCTGAATACAAACGAAGCGGCACACTTTGGGAAGGACGTTATAAATCCTGTCTGGTTGAGTCAGGAACTTATCTTCTTAAAGTTTATAGATATATCGAATTGAACCCAGTGAGAGCTAAAATGGTTTCATCGCCTGGTGATTATTGTTGGTCCAGCTACCAGATCAATGCCTTGGGAAAAGCATCTGATTTGTGTACTCCCCATCCGGAGTATATGATGCTTGGAGCAGACTCCAAAGAGCGGTGCAATAAGTATCGCACTTTATTTGAGCAAGATATTTATGACCAGGATATAAAACTGATCAGAAGTGCTACTAATAAAGGCATGGTTGTGGGCAATGATCGATTCCTAAAAGAGATCGAGGTATTAACAGGTAGACGGGTTAAAGAGAAAAAGAGGGGAAGACCAGTTGGATGGAGAAAACCTGAGGTTTAAGTTTGGTCTGACTAAAAAATACTAATCTTTGCTTGGGCTGCCTGGTGAATAACCTTATTCACCTCATTTACAGTGGTACTATCACCGTATAGATCGCAGAAGTTTTCAGTGGTCTTCTTAGACGCTAAAGTAATCTTGCCTGACATGTCAGCTACCATTTCTTTGACAATCCTGTATTTAATTCCTGTATCCTGGGCAAACTGTTTAAAGTGGTCTGGGGTAAGAAACTGGAAATGCCTTCCTCCGCCGATCTTCATGGCCATCTTTTTTGCATAAGGATAAATCCAGGTGGATAAAAGATCATAGAATGGAGCCAGGGTCGTACCGTTTTCATCATGGATCAGGGAAATGTTCTTTGCATGAGCATCGCTGTTTCCGATAAGGCCGTTGAATATTACCAATTCCAGCAGTCTCCTGATATCCCGGATCTGGCTTGCGCTTTCTTTCCTGATAAGGGAAAAGCACTCTTGAATGGTTGGGGTGTATTTTAACTGAGGGTCGACATTTAAACCTTGGCAAAAATCTTCCTGGATTACTCTATAAAGCAGGCCTTTTTTAATCTTCCGGTCAAATCTTTTCACAACATATAAAGGAATGGTGTTAACCCTGATAATCTGAACCTCAGGAACAAGCAATCCCATATTTTGGGCCAGCATCATGCAGTAGGTTTCGTTTTCAACGCTACCCTGAAGCTCTTTTATCGGGGTTTTTAAAATATGTGAAGACGGAGCACCCTTTTTAGCGATCTGTATGGAGCTGTCTTTATCCAAGAAAACCGGGAGTTTTTCCTGGGCACCGGCCAGAGACAGCCGTATACCTTGTTCATCTGCCATAAAAGGATTGTCAGGCAGCGTTTCAATCACTTTTGCCAGTCGTTTTTTGGTCAGCGGAGCATAGGAATAGTCCTTGGGTCTAGGAGGGAAACTATTGTCTTCATACAAGGAAACCGCACCTGCACAATCTCCGCCAATTGCTTTGAGCAATTCAAAGGTATTATTCACAGATATTTGCAGTTTTCTGGACAGGACGTCCAGTATCCTGCCTTCTGGCAGAAGATTGGCAAAGTAAGAGAAAGGGGTATTCGCAAGAAAAGGATCTTGCCTAAGCGGAAGACAAGTAGATAGACGATAGCTTTTCGGCGAATTCAGCCAGGTCTCATCATATTGAAAGCAAAATCGCCTTTGATCGTCAAGCCACAGTTCACCGGCCCTATTCTGATTAATAAAAACGTTGAGTTTATCCATCGTTTGTATTCTCCTCAACCAATCGGATTAGTCTTTGGTCCGATCTGTCCACGACAAAAACCCTGTACCCCATACCTTCCAATACCTGGAGGGCTTTATCCAACTGGACTGTAGGCTTTCCGTTTTCAAGATCAGATAGAAAGCGAACGCCTACATTCAAATAACCTGCAGCCTCTGTCTGTGTAAGGCCTTGGACCTTTCTGGCCTCCCTGATATACTGCCCTATAATTTTTGCATCCATTTAGTTCTCCGTTTTAAGCATTCCCGTTCGGGAATATAGTATAATTTTTCAATATAAGCAATATGAATATTCCCGTTCGGGATTATTACAGGGCGTGCAAGGATTTGACTGCCGAGTATTCCCGAACGGGAAAATAGTGTGTGGGTTCAGATGGTCAGGTTAGGTTGGTGGTGAAACGAATTGAGAGATCCGTATGGCAGCCCGGGTTTTATTTTACATGGAACAAGCAGTGTCGAAATCTTTATAATTCCCTAATTGCTTCGCCAAGTTTCTCAACAGCAGTTTCAAGGGTGGCTTCGTCAGCCATGGTGTAGTTTAAGCGCATGGTGTTGTGCCCCTGAGCAGGATTGGTGTAGAAAAATTGGCCCGGAACAAATGCCACGCCTTTTTCAATGGCTTTGTTGTATAGATCAAGGCCTTTCATTTCTTCAGGTCCTGTAACCCAGAGAAACATGCCTCCGTCGGAAGGAGATACCTTAAAATCAGTGGGGAGAATCCGAGTTAAGGCATCCATCATGGCCTGCTGCCTGGGTTTATACAATCCTTTTATTTTGGGCAGTTGTGCCTCCAGGTAGTTGCCTGCCAGGTATTCGGCTGCCAGAGCCTGGTTAAAGGTTGATGTATGAAGATCTATCCCTTGTTTGACCAGTACCAGCCATTGGCGCAAAAATTTAGGGGCAGCGTAAAATCCAATACGAAGTCCCGGTGCAAACACCTTGGACAGAGTGGAAATGTAGATAACATGATCTGGTGCCAGGGTTTTAATTGGGGGCAGTGCATCGCCCCTGTATCTCAAAGCAGAGTATGGATCATCTTCAATGAGCAGTGCATTATATTTTTGTATGATCTGAGCGATTCTTTCTCGTCTTTCCATGGTCAGGGTTCGACCTGTGGGGTTTTGGAAAGTGGGAACCAGGTAAATGAATTTTACTTTGTGGGTTTTAAGTGTCTCTTCCAAGGATTCAGGCACCAGTCCCTGATCATCCATTTCCATGTCCACGTATTCGGGTTCGTATGGGTTAAAAGCAGATATGGCACCAAGATAGGTAGGAGCCTCTAAGGCAATCTTATCCCCCTTGGAAATCATAAGCTTGGCAGCAGCATCCAGCACTCCCTGGGAGCCGGAGGTGATATTAACGGAATCAGCGGATATTTCAATGCCTCGGTTCCGGAGTAAAGT
>JAKSAU010000108.1 GCA_022361535.1 Desulfobacterales bacterium | reverse complement strand
GTTCTAGAGCTCCTCCTGCCCCCACAGATGTATGGTAAATGAATCCTAAACCACCTCCTCCACTGCTCGTTTCGTCTACAGTCTCAGCTGTTGCTGACAATGAAATTGCAAAAGTGATGAGAATGAATTCTTTCCACATCATTGCTTTCATAATTGTCCTGCCTTTTACGAACATTTGTATAATCTTATAGAAAAGGTTTCAGAGGGGCAATTTATTATTCGTGTAAACGATGGGAATATCATCATCTTATAAAGAATGAAATAACGTCAAACTTGAATAAGCAAACAAGAAGACTGCGCATTGCGCATGTCCCAACCACATAATAGGATATGATTTTTTCGTGTCACCTAGCCTTCCTCAATACATCCACCGTTTCGGGGTTTAGTGCCTCACCTTCGGCCGTATCCCGCTCTTTTTTGAAAGCTGCTGTGTCAATGTCGCTTTCGGCTACCCGGGCTTCAAGCCGAGATCGGGCATAGAGCAGTTCCTCGGAGACGTTTTTCCATTTACGGCGTGACTTTATAGAGGCCATGATTGTGGTAAATAGTCCCAGTCCGGCCAGACCTAGCTCGCGATAGGGTGACGGGAGTAACGAGATTACCCCCGGGGCCACCTGGGTGTAGGGCTCGGCAGCGTCCACGCCCCGCTGCAGCCGGCTGTCGGGATCCGCGATGTACTTATCGTATTTCGCATCCAGGGCCGCCAGTTCACCGGCCAACTTCCGCTGAGCCAACTCGGCTGCCGCCGCCAGAGCCGGTGTGCTGGCACCGTTGGGATCATCGAGCAGAGGCCCGTACTTGGCCTCTAGTCGTTTTACATCCTGCTCGTACTGCATCAGCCTGTTTGGCCTTTTCCTCGTCACAGCCCACGCAGCCCATCGCCAGGACCGCCAACACGACGGTTAACACCACATACTTGATTCGTTTCATAACGGACTCCTTTCAAATGGTTAAACTCGTGCTACCGTAAATTCATAATTTTGCCAGGAGGTGTAGGATCCCCGTACTGTCCATAGCTCGAAACTCAGTTGACTGTTGAGATCATCCTCAGCTCCAAGTCCACAGTCACTCCGCTCGTCGACCTCTGAATAGGTATAGGATGTCCCAGTTAGCCCCGTGACGGTCCGGACCAGGCTGTCGTTTTCGTCTTCAAGTCCTTACGGACTAAATTCTCATCGAGCATGATCCGCAGTTCTTGCTCGGGCGTTAAATCATCCTCGAAAATCTGGGCCTCGATCTGACGTTGCTTGGCCTGTTGGGCCGCGAGTAGCCGTTTCTCACCGGCGATCAAATCGAACTTACCATCGGCTGCCCGTTTGACACTGATCACATTGAGCTGCCCCACATCGCCCATCGACATCTGCAGGCCTCGTACATCTTCACCCGGTATCCGCTTGCGAGCGTTCCAATCCTCACGGATCCGGATGTCATCAATTAACACAGGGGCTATCATCGCTTCCACATCCATCCTTCCCCGGGTGTCCCCGGTGACTACTCCACACGTTTCAAAATCCTCAGGTATACGCCAGAACACCAACAGCATCACCCAACCCCGAATGGTCCTCCATGACCATGCCATGAGCATCTCCTTATATCGCGTTGGGCAATTCGGGGTCGATTTCGGTCAGTTGCATGCGCAGGTTCGCCTTGCGATGGGCAAAACTGGTCAGTTGGCAGGCGTCCTCCGCATTCACAACCAGTTTGAGCGTGATCTGGCATGTGCCATCGGTGGTTGTGGCCTTGGGGTCATTTTGACGGAGGG
>JAKSAU010000417.1 GCA_022361535.1 Desulfobacterales bacterium | reverse complement strand
TGTTTTAGCCACATCCTGCCTTGTACATCTATATTGGGGAATGGAACTTTTTCGTTGTTTACGGAAAGGGACACAAGTCCAGACTCAGCAGGTACCTGGAGGTGCTCGGGTATATTTATCCAAAAGAATTTCCCTGTGACCCGATGGCTGCCAGGCTCAAGAAGGACCACTGGCCGGTCGTTTTTTTCAAGTGTGACCACGGGCTGATCATTAACCAGGATTTCTTCTGGCCAGTACCGGGCGTTTCCGGGGAGAGTCACCCGGGTCTGAGAATACACCTGCCAGGTTTGGGAAAATTGTCCACCGCGGTTATCCAATTCCATTACAAGTTCAGCAGGCCAGGCACATTGAAACTCTTTGGCATTGTTGTACATGGGAATGCAGTCGAGCTGTTTTTCCTTGTCGTGTAATACCCATTCTTTCCAGGGCTCAAGGATTTCAGGAATATAAATTTTTTCTGCATGGCAGTGTTGCAACAGAATTAAAAAAACGACCAGTGCCGACAGCAAAGAAAAAGTGAATTTATAGTGGGATCTGTTTGGTTTCACAATCTGCCTCCAATGAAATAATGGCTGAATAGGTTTCGACATTTTTGAGAACCGGATCAATTTGGTTTCATATTTAAGACCGCAATTAACTTACCATAATTCTTAAAATCACAACAGCAGCATTTACGAGAGGCTGTTTTAGATTCATTTAAGATTATTTCAAACGCGCCAAACCATAGACGAATTTGGTTCAAGATGATAAGAACCGGGATGATAGTGAAACATAAAGAAAATTAGAGGCAGCATAAAAATGGAACGACTTTTGGTAATCAGCGCGTCCGGTGCATTGGGTACCTTGTTTTTTTTCTGGTTTGCACGGGCTGTTAATAAGCCGTATATGGAAAAATTTATCCTGTCAAACCTGTGGCTGATGCATCCCAATGCCATTTGCTATTGGCGCACCGTACTTGCGATGCTTGGCTTTGTTCTTTATTTTTACAGTCCTTACCAATCAATAGCTATATTCATTTTTTCTTTTGCTGCCATCCTTGACGGGGCTGATGGTATGGTGGCACGCGGCTGCAACCTGGTGTCCAGATGGGGAGAGTGGCTGGACCCCATGTGTGATAAGCTCACATATCTTCCGCCAATGATCGGATTTGCCTATACCGGGATTTTGTCACCTGAACTGGTCTGGACATTGGTGGTGATTGAATTGATCGGCCAGTTTTTTGCCCGTAAGATTTTATCCTGGATCAATGTCTCTGGTGCAGCCAATAATTTCGGTAAGATAAAAGCCATCATTTGTTTTGCCCTGGTGATCCTGTGTGCACTTATGGATGCAAATCCGGATATGCTCAATATAGCTGACGGAGTTCTTATGGGATGTGTTATCCTGTCTGCTGCATCAATGATTTTTAAGTTTATTCCCAACCGCCTCTACGCAGATATCTTGTCTATGCTTAATTTCTGCTGTGGTGTGATCAGTTTGGTGCTGACCTATCATCACCTTTATGCCTGGGCCATCTGTGTCATCATTATGGGTCAGCTTTTTGATCTGTTTGACGGGCGCATGGCTTTAAAACACGGCGGAACAAAATATGGGCC
>JAKSAU010000447.1 GCA_022361535.1 Desulfobacterales bacterium | reverse complement strand
TATATAGAATGTTAACAGTTACAGGCCCAGGATCATCTTTATATACTGCCTCATTGCCAGGGTACTCAGATGGTTCCTCTCCGCCGATCAACGTATCATTTCCGGCTCCCCCGATCAGGCGGTCACTGCCGCTGCCCCCATCCAGGATATCGTCTCCGGCATTGCCGAACAGCCAGTCATCACCGCCAAGGCCTAAAATAGTATCGTTGCCGTCCCCTCCCTCCAGGATATCATCTCCTGAGGTGCCAAAGATAGTCAGGTCGTTAGAAGTATTGTCTGATTCTTCAACAGATGTCTCGGTATCACCGGAAATAACTGATGAATCAATAGGTGTTTGGGAGGCATCAAATTCAGCAGGCATGGCAAACAAATCAGGCATGTCAGAAAAAGAGACCATGGGCTCAACCATCACCACAGCTTCAGGCTGTATATCCGCCTGAGCATCTTCTGTACTCAACTCTTCTTCAGGCACACCCTCTTCACCGGCTTGCTGATCTTCTGCTTCAGCTTCTTCCCGGGCGTTTTCATCTTCATCGCCTTCACCTTCGCTTTCAACTTCCCTTGAACTTGGCGCGGCAGATTCAAAGAATTCCTTTTCTTCCCGGGTCATGTCCCTTGGGGCTGTCATAGACGTCCCTTCACTGAGATCAAGCATCAGTCCGGCTTCCTGAATCAACTCAATGTTTTCCATGGCATCCATAAACACCACCGTTTTACCCGGACCAATTTCTTCCACACCATGCCGCTCTTGCCCGTCCCGGACTTCGCTGACAACAGTTGTTCCCCTGATACCGATCGTTGCCAAAGGGGATTTGAGCTTAAAATGATCAGGATTTTTATCTGCGATTTCACCGGTAATCGTTCTGAATACCCCTTTTGAAAGATTTAAAAGTAAATCAGAGCTTGATGCATCTGCCGGATCATAAACATAGTTATCGACCCGGATCTCGGAATTTGCCCCTTGGGTCAGGGACGTGTCGTCCTTAAAAACTATTTCAAGGGTACTTGCGTCTTTTGTGACGAGAGTTTCACCTTTGAAGATATCACTTCCCGGTTCAAGTTGACGCAGACTCCCGTTGGAATGTGCGACAGCACTCCCGGTAACATTCACGACTTTGCCTACAGCACTGGCAGATAAGCTGTTGTCAGCCATTTGTTGTCCTCAATTGTGCGAAATCATGTTGGATTACGATGAAATTACTCTGTAACTATACCTTGATTCCCTTTGTTTCTCAAATGAAAACTGGTCGGGATTTTATTGCGGCGGAAACTCTAAAGGAGGCACACCTCTTTTTTTGCGCAGCCAGTTCAGGCTTTTTCGGACACTTTGGTTTTTCGCCATTCTCAACACCATCTGCTTTTTTCCCGGAAATTCAAGAAATATCAGGCCCGCCAATATCGTCAGCACTCCCTGCCCAGGTATAAAAAGCATTATGACCCCGGCTATGACAAGTATTGTCCCAACAATTGTTTTTGCCCACCATAAAACAAAAGATGTCTTTTGATTCAAAGTGTGCCCTTTTGAAGCAAGATCAATAAAATATGTTTGGGGAATTCTTGCCACAAGCCAGGGCACAGCGGCAAGGCTGGCCAGAAAAAAAAGAACAGACAGGCCTGAAATCCAGATCAGACTGGTCTGGTATGAAGATATGATTTCCAACATGGTACTCGGATATAACACAGCCCGTTGAGACATGGGAATAGAATAATTGCGTCAATGATCTTTAAAGGGATTTAGATTGACAATAAACTGAAATTACTATAGAAACCCTCCGGCAAATAAAACGTTTACCAGGGGGAAATTCCCCTTTGCAAATTTTAAATAAATAGCGCCTGGCTCCCGTCAGGCTTGGAGGAAAATGAACTCAGTACAATCAAAAAGGGATTCGTTCTCAGGTAAATACGGATTTATCGCCGCTGCCGCCGGATCAGCCATCGGCCTTGGGAATATTTGGAAATTTCCTTACATAACAGGCATTTACGGCGGGTCTGCTTTTATAATAGTTTATCTTATCTGCATTCTTTTAATCGGTTTGCCAATTATGCTTTCTGAAATTACCGTTGGCCGCCGGGCCCAAAAAGGTATTTTCGGGGCTTACAAAACCCTTGCCCCTGGAACACCCTGGTTCTTTTCCGGGTATATGGGTATTGCAGCTGCATTTTTGATTCTCTCTTTTTACGGTGTGGTGGCAGGGTGGACCATGGAGTATGTAGTTAAAGCTGTTACCGGCACATTCTCCGGAAAAACACCGGATGAAATCGGTACCATGTTCGGCTCCTTTATTGGTCAGCCATTCAAGCCCTTAATCTGGCAGCTCACTTTTATGGCGTTAACCTGCTTCATTGTTATTGCTGGAATCAAAAACGGGATTGAGAAGTATTCCAAAATCCTGATGCCGATTCTTTTGGCCATACTTTTGCTTTTATGCATAAGGTCCGTAACACTGGAGGGAGCATCCAAGGGTTTTGAGTTTTTATTCAGTCCTGACTTTTCCAAACTATCCGGGGAAGCCATCCTTGCTGCCTTAGGACACGCATTTTTCTCTTTAAGCCTTGGTATGGGCACATTAATTACGTACGGATCTTATGTTAAAAAAACAGAAAATATAGCTCCTTTAGCTGCCCATATCACCATTGCTGATACAGTTATCGCTCTTTTAGCCGGAACTGCCATCTTTCCTGCAGTATTTGCATTCGGTATCACCCCTTCTGCAGGACCGGGCCTGGTTTTTGTCACCCTGCCCAATGTGTTCCAGCAAATGCCGTTGGGTTACATTTTTTGTATTTTGTTTTTCTTTTTGCTGGCTATTGCAGCATTGACATCCTCCATCTCAATTCTTGAAGTG
>JAKSAU010000854.1 GCA_022361535.1 Desulfobacterales bacterium | reverse complement strand
GGAAATCAATCCCTGGCAAGAGATCAGATTGGCACGGATTAAGGGAACCAAAGCCAGAAGAATCGAAGTTGGGTAGCACCCTGGATTTCCGATAATTCTGGCATTTCTAATTTTTACTCTATTTAACTCGCAAAGTCCGTACACACTTTCCTTTAACAAATCCGGTGCAGTGTGGGGTTGATAAGCACCTTCATAGGCACTTTGGTTATCAAACCTGAAATCTGCGGACAGGTCGACAACTTTTATACCTTGTTCAACCAGTTGGGGTGCAAATGCCATGGAAACCTTGTGAGGCAGGGCCAGGAACATCAGATCGACGCGGTCAGCAAGCTTTTTAGCATCAAAGGATTCACATACCAGTCCATCGAATCCGCGCATGGAAGGAAAAATATCCGTTAATGCTTTTCCCTGGTAGGAGTTGGACGTAATGGCGTCTAAACTTGCTTCAGGGTGGTTTGATATCAGCTTTACCAGCTCAACCCCTGTATATCCGGATGCACCTGCAATACCTGTTCTAATCATTTTATTCCTGTTGTTAAATCCTTAAATAGTTATCATGGTGTCGGGCATAAGTTTTAAGGTAGAATCATGATTATTGCAAACCTAAAAACTTACTCGGCTGAAAATTCAACCAATGTGTGGTCCTCACCTTTAAGCGAATTATCAATTATCTTGCTTATAGCTTTCCAGTCTCCCCCGGCAAGTCCCGCACCTATTTTCGGATAACCTATCCGTTTTCCGTTAAAATCTAATTTAAGTCTGGAAAACAGCTTTTCAATGGCTTTGTAGTCTGCCAAAACGCCATCGTCAGCGTAGTGGTACTGGGTGTACCCGTTGATGACGTAAAAATGACCTGATTTTGTCTCTACCTTTGCCTTTGAGTAGGTGCCAAGCTTGGATTTGTCCCCTGACGGTGTTGCCAGGTCTGCATCATATGCCTGGGGAAATGTCGTACGTATCTGTTTAGCAATACCAGCTCCCATAGCACAAAAACAATTGCACCCATGGACGATCACATCAAATTCCCCATCCAGAGCCAAGCGAAGCAGGTCACCTTTTTTGTGTTTCATAAGCTAGGGCTTTCTATTCTTTTATATTGTATCGGTCAAATTCTTTTAACTATTAAATTGTATATCCAAGAAACCTGCAAGAATTATTCCGCGGCCTCAATAATAAACGAAAGCCTTTTGGATTGGTAAGTTTTATCTTTTAACGATAATGGATTCACTTGAAAATCGATAAAAGATTGTCATCCTGTGTCATGGAAATGACAATATTTATAGTTCTCTATAGAGTGTCCGTAGTGCTATTTAATCCAAGTGTTTATATTTCGACGTTTTGTGATCGTTGTGTTGAAACTTTATAGCCGTCGCACAAATATAACCCTTTATAACCGGCTATATTAAGTATCGGTTGTGTCCTCCAAGAAGGTTTTGCAGTTTGAGCACTTAGGCTCGTTTGTTCTAAAAAGACGGCATCAGGCGGATTTTTGTAAAAAATTCGGCAGCCGCTTTTTAGAATAAACGTGCCAGTATTTGTATATGGGGTACACTTGTTCACCAGAGCCTAT
>JAKSAU010000071.1 GCA_022361535.1 Desulfobacterales bacterium | reverse complement strand
GAACCCTCCCAGATAGGACATCATCTTGATGCCGTCCAGGCCCAAGGCGGTGATAAACACCAGGGCCACGGCACCGATGATGACGCCCCAGAGAATCTTCACCAGGAGGGGCGCCTCCTGTTTTCCGTCGCTGATGCCGGTGGTGCAGATGCTGGCCATGGCGTTGGTGGTCGAGTCGGTGGCCGTGATGAAGGAAATCATCACGGCGATCAAATAGAACGCGATCAGCAGTCCCGCCAGGGGCAGTTCGCCCAAAACAGCATAGGCCGCGGCGGCCGAACCCTGCTCGTTCATCACCGCCAGGATATCCACGCGGCCGGTCATCTGGAAATTGATGGTGGTTCCGGACAGGATCGTCATCCACAGGGTGCTGAAGAGACTGGGGATGACAAAGTTCATGGTGACCACTTCCTTGATCTTGTATCCATAGGCGATCCTCGCCAGGAACACGGCGGAGACCGGCGCCCAGGCCATCCAGTTGGACCAGTAGAACATGGTCCAGCCCGACGCCCACCCGTCTCCCGCGGCGGCTCCCGTGAAAAGGGCTTTCGTGAAGAGATTGTCCAGGAAGCCGCCGAAGGCTTCGGTTCCGAGACTGAAGAAGTAGAACGCCGGCCCCATGAGCAGAAGCATGGCGATGATGGCGTAATAGAGATACACGTTGAGATCCGAGAGGAACCTAATCCCCTTCAGGAGTCCCGTACCGGACGAAATGATGAAGGCCGCCGTGCCGATCAGGGTGATCATGACCCAGAGGCCTTTCGTGTTGTCCAGTCCGAACAGGGCGTTCAAGCCGCCGCCCATGTTCATCACCGCGGTCCCGAAGGACGACGAGATGCCGGCGGCGACGGTGAACAGAACCACGGCGTCGATGATGCCGTTGATCTTCCTCTGCCGCCGGTCCTTCATGAGAGGGGCGACCTGGGAGCCGACGCTGAAGCTTCGATTCATGTTGTAGTAGGCGAAGGCGAACACGATGACGGGAACCGCATAGATGGCATAAGGAATGAAGGTCCAATGGAGGAACATGGTTTCCATGGCGTAGATGGCCGCATCGGCGCTCATGGGCTCAATCCCCAAGGATTCGGGGGGATAGGCCAGGTGCCACATGGGTTCGGCGGTTCCCCAGAAGAGGATCCCCGCCGCGATGGTGGTGCAGAGGGTGACGGCGAACCAGGAGGTCTTCTTCAGGATGGGCTTGGCATCCGGCCCTCCCAGCCTCACCTCGCCCAGAGGAGAGAAGTAGGTGAACACCACCACCAAGACGCAAAGAACGCCGGTGATGCTGAAAAGCCAGCCCATGTCGCTGACCATAAAATCCTTGGCCAGGGTGGTGAGGGCGACGAAGGCTTCGGGATCCGCGAAATTGAGGACGATGGTCAGGACCAGGAGGATGAATGACGGGAAGAAAACCCATGGTCTCAGTTTTTGAAGTCCGGCTTTAAACGTACTGTTCCGTTTGGTCAAAACATTCTCCTG
>JAKSAU010000694.1 GCA_022361535.1 Desulfobacterales bacterium | reverse complement strand
TTAAACCTTGCCCGCTTGTTACGGGCATCAGGCATCCCCCTGCGGTCATCTGATCGAAACCACATCCACCCCCTGGTGGCTGCGGGGGGAGTCGCCTGCTTTTTAAATCCGGAACCGATTGCCCCATTTGTTGATCTTTTTCTTTTAGGTGAAGCAGAATGCCTGCTGAACCCGTTTTTTGACCTTTTCATTAAGACGAAAAATAAAGGAAACTTTCTTTCTATCGCTGAACCAGAAGTGCAAGGCGCATATGTACCTGCGAGCCACTCTCCAATCCTCTATCCTGATGACCCTTCATTAGACATAACCTCCCCTACCTCTGCAGAAACAAACCGTATCCGGGTACAATATTTAAAAGATTTAAAAACGACCTCAACTACCACGGCAATAATGACCTCGGGAGCAGCCTTTAAAGATGCCTATCTTGTAGAAACCCTAAAAGGTTGTCCCCATGGCTGCCGATTTTGTACAGCCGGGTTTATTTACCGGCCACCCAGAATTTACACTGTAGACACGATCTGCAAGGCTATTGATGATGCGGCCCAAAAAACAGACCGGCTTGGATTAGTCAGTTCCGCCATCCTTGATCACCCGGATATTAAAACCATTTGCCAGTATGGCCGGGACAAGGGAATGCGTCTGTCGTTTTCATCGCTGCGGGCAGACAAGTTGGATGAAACCATCATTGAAATTTTATCCGACTCCCAGGTAAAGACTGCCACCATTGCACCGGAAGCCGGATCCCAGCGGATGAGAAACATCATTAATAAAAAGCTGACCCGGGAACAAATCCTCTCAGCAGCAGGCGCTTTGGTCGATCATGGTATTATCAACCTGCGTCTATATTTTATGATCGGGCTACCCTTTGAAACCCGGGATGACGTCCAGGCGATTGTTGACCTGACCCGGGAAATAAAAGCCGTTTTTCTGGAGGCCTCAAAAAAGAAAAAAAAGATCGGAACCATTACCTTGAGTATCAACCCATTTATACCCAAGCCCTGCACCCCATTCCAATGGTCAGCAATGGTGCAAGAAAGGGAACTCAAGCAGCGGGTATCTATTATCCGCCAGGGACTTAAAAAGACAGCCAATGTGGTTACCAATTTCGAGTCGCTTCGCCAGGCAAAGGTTCATGCGTTGCTCTCTTTAGGCGACCGCAAGGTAGCCGACCTTATTGAACACGCGTTAGACCATGGCTGGACTCGGGCCATAAAAGACAACAAAGCGTATTGTGAGCAGGTCATCTATACTGAAAAAAAAACCGATTTGGTTGGAAAAAGATCTATTTCCCTACCCTGGGATATCCTTGCCCATCCCATCTCAGATACATTTCTGCTCAAGGAATACCAGCGGGCACAAAAGGAGAAAAACTTCATTTCCTGTCCTATGCAGGCCTGCCAGGATTGCCGCATCTGTATGGCAGATCCGGAAATCTAAACCATCTCCAGAAATTTTTCCTACTTCAAATCCATTTTAAAATTCGCTTCAGCCATGGGCTATACGGTGGATACCGCAAATCTGGATCTATAGCCGTCCCCCTTGACATCACGCTTTTTTCATGTGAGAAGGCACGAAACCCTGCATGGCCATGGTAATTGCCCATGCCACTTGGCCCGACTCCGCCAAAGGGTAAATATGGAGATGTGATGTGCATGATGGTGTCATTGATGCAAACACCACCGGAACTGGTTTGCGAAACTACCTGTTTTTCTTTTAGCTTATTTTTTGAGAATAAATAAAGAGCCAGAGGTTTGGGACGTTTGTTTATAAATTCAATGGCCTGACGCACAGAATCGACATTGATGACTGGCAACAGGGGGCCGAAGATTTCCTCTTTCATTATTGGATCATGGATTTCTACATCATCTAAAATTGTGGGGGCTATATACAGATCAGAACGGTCAGTCCCACCACCGAATGCAACCTTACCTGATTGCATCAGTGAAGTGACCCGGTCAAAATGCCTGTGATTTATAATCCTTGTAAATTCCTTGCTTTGCTGAGGATCTTCACCGAAAAAAGCAATCACCTCTTTTTTAAGCGCTTCCAAAAGAACGGGTTTGATATCTTTATGTACCAATAAATAGTCAGGTGCAATACAGGTCTGCCCTGCATTAATGAATTTCCCCCAGCAAATCCTGCGTGCCGTTAATAAAGGATCAACATCTTTGTCCACAATACAGGGACTTTTACCACCTAACTCCAAGACAACAGGGGTCAGATGCTCGGCCGCCGCTTTCATAACAATCCTGCCAACTGTTTCACCGCCGGTAAAAAAGATATGATCAAATCGCTCTTCAAGCACACGAGAGGTTTCTTTGACACCCCCCTCCAAAACCCGGATACACTCTGAGTCAAGTTCCTCCATAATGAGCTTGCGTATCAATGATGAAGTAGCAGGTGCCAGCTCAGATGGTTTCATCAGTGCGCAGTTACCTGCTGCAATCGCACCAATTAAGGGGGCCATCATAAGTAAAAAAGGATAATTCCAGGGACCGATAACCAATACCACGCCTAAAGGTTCGGAACGAATATAACTTTTGGCAGGCTGATGGGCCAAGGGGGTCCTTACCCGCTTGGGTTTAGACCACGTTTTTATCTTTTTTATCACCAGATCGATCTCCCGAATCACCTCGTTGACCTCTGCCATCCAGGCCTCAGTTTCACATTTTCTAAGATCCCGGTTCAAGGCGGATAGTATTCTTGATTCATTGGCGATAATGACAGCTTTAAGGTTTCTGAGAACAGAAATCCGATGATCAATACGTTGGGTTTTACCCGCTCTAAAAATAGATTTCAAGTCGGAAACAGTCTTTTTGATATGCGCTTTATCCTGATTCATACCTTCCTCCTATTGTCACATCCAGCTTGTCTTGCGTGGAGATTCAATGCCAAGGACCTATCAGTCGGCCAACCGACCTACAAAATAATCAAAAGTGAATTAAATTGTCAAGCTGCACAAAACCGAATGTAAAATAGAAGATACAAAAACCGACCCGTTTATTCTAAGAAGCGGGCCTAAAGACTTAAACTAAAATTCCTCCATTTGAGGGCGCTACCGATAATTATCTACCTACATTATAAAGGAACATATTTTTGACATAAGCTATAATAGTTCTGTATTTGGGGATATGTTTAGTCCTGACTGATGTCACTTAGCCATTTGTCAAAAGTTCGTTATCCGATAAAAAACGAGCCATTTGCTCAAGTTGCGTATCATATTTTTTCCAAGCATTGGAACTGCCGGTGTATATCTTTTGCTTCACTTGGGTCGCACTTGCGGTTTTGACATATCTGCGGGTCTTATGAAATTCAAGGCACCCCTCTTCCCAGGGCAGCTCACAAAAATCAAGAAGACGACGGGTCTCGGCTTCCTGGTTTTCGGTTAATGACTCGTAGTTAAGGTTATAAATACGATCTGGATAGCGATTCTGCCAAAAAACCATCAATTCTCTATAGGCTTTGTAAAACAACACCAAATCATCCATATCGTAGCAGAACCCATTCCCGGTTGAAGAAAAATAATGTTTAAAATTGGACCAGCAGGTTGCCATGGGATCTCTGACCATATGAATGATTTTTGCGCCGGGCATCGCCGATGCAATAAACCCGATGTATTTAAAATTGATAGGCATTTTATCAGTGACCACTTTTTGCTCGAATGTCAAACCGGAAAGATAAGCCAAATATTGCTTGCTAATGGTTCTGATCTCTTCTTTTGATAACCGGGGAATATTTCCTGTTTTTTCTGCAGCGCTCCTTGTTGCCATAGCATTGCGAACAAGGGTTGTTAATTTTTCTACCTCACCTGCGCCATATACTTGTGAATGGCTAGCTAAGATCTGTTCGACAAGCGTAGTTCCCGAGCGGGGCATGCCCAATATAAAAACCATACGGGGATCGTCTGTATTCAAAGCCTCAAGGCCTAATTCAGGTGGTGCCTCCTGGAAATTCTTTTTAATCGCCTCAATTTCCTCAAGATCTTTTGCAAGACTATAATTCAAATGCCTTTTACGAAGACTGTTGCCTTCTTTTAAATATGCAAAACTCTTTCCAAATTCTTCTAAATCCTCATACGCCTTTGCAAGTGCAAAGCAGAGTTGAACACGGTCTGCCGATTGGGAATCGGTTTTCACAACCAGTTCCTCCATTTGGTCAATCTGGGGGTCATCTGGACTGTATTTCTTTAGAACACTCAATCCTCTGTGGATAAATGCGCTCCCCGGATCGATCTTTACTGCTGAAGATAAATAATCTATGGCCTTTTCCTTCTCTCCCATATCTTTGAACATATTTCCCAATTTATGGTACGCATCGGCATAATTGGGGTTAAGTTCAATGGCCTTGAGATTATCTTCGATCGCTTTTTGCATGTCATCAAGATGATAAAAAACAGTGCCACGATTAGAAAAGGCTTCTGTATAGTTGGGTCTTAATTCTATTGCTTTATCAAAGCGGCTTATAGCCTCCAAGGCCCTGCCCACTCCAAATAGTGCTACACCAAAGTTATAATGCGCCTGGGCTTGATTCGGATCAATGGAAATGGCCTTTTGAGAACTGATAACAGCATGATCAAACAGACCAAGTTCATTTTGTATATTGGCCCTATTTATCAATGCCTCCAGAAAATTAGGGTTACGTGCAATCGCCTCGTTATAGCAAGTTAGAGAGTCATGTAATCGACCCTGTTTAAACCGAATTCCAGCTTTTATATTATGTGGCTCCGCCAGCGTTGGGTTCAAATCAATGGCTTTTTTGCAGTCATCTATAGCCTCATCAAACTTTCCAAGTAACTCCCTGACAGCTGCACGATTGTTGTAATAATCTGCCGCATCAGATTTAATACCAATGGCTCTGGAATAGTATTTCTCGGCTTCTTTTAGTTCTCCCAAACCGCTTAGTGTGATTCCCAGATAATTGATCGCTTCCACGTAATCCGGTTTTAAAGATACTGTTTTCTTAAAATCTTCAACTGCCAGTTTTAGATTACCGGCACCTTTTAAAGTAACGCCTCTGTTATAGTAATGTAAAGCATCCTCAGGAGCGAGGCTTATCATTTTATTAAATATCTCAATTGCCGGCTGATATTTTCCTTGGTTCTGCAGCGCAGATCCCAATATGTTCAAAACAATGAGTGTATCAGGATATGTTGCAAGGAATTTTTGACATCCTGTCTCTGCCTCAGCCATCAGGCCGGACTTGTAAAGCTTCAATAAACGATCGATCTGATCTTTAGCAGGGGAAGCAGGGTTTGTGGCTGCAGCCTGTCGCTGCGGCACCTTCCGCTTAAGTTTCTTCATTCCTTTCAAGGCTGCAATATGTTTAGGCTGCTGGGCAAGTACGGCTTGATACATCTGATGTGCCAGGTCAAAATCCCCTTTTTTTACTGCCTTTTTAGCCGCTGATAACGCCTGTTTAATGGTCGACGGTTTGGACATAGATTCTCTTTTTTCTGCTCATGTTTTGGATCATATTGGAATTGCATAGGACAGGGAACCGTTTGATGTCAAGAGAATTTCCCTTTGTATATCCATGAAAGCGAATACGCTTTTGTTACAGAAAAATATATGATGCGACTCAACTCGTTCAGGAGCCCTAAGGAAATTCCGGAGTCAAGCTGCAGAAGTCCTTTTTTAAAGAACAATAACTCTATTTCTTCCCTCGGTTTTTGCCCGGTACAATGCAGTGTCTGCCATTTGAATCAGATACTCTCCGGACAGGGCGCCGCCCTTCTCATCTGATTTAGTCCGTAAGGCAATACCCACACTTAGGGTTACATTAAAGGAAAAGCCGCCATATTCAAACATATGTGCTTCCACATCTTCTCTGATTCTGTTGCATACACTCTGTGCTCCCGCTCCCCCTGTGTTGGGGAGCAATATGCCAAACTCTTCCCCACCGTACCGGCAAGGGACGTCGTATTTTCGTAAAGCAGCCATAATGAAACCGGCAATCCTTTTGAGCACCTTATCGCCAATGATATTTCCATAAGTGTCATTAACGGTCTTAAAATGATCAATGTCCATGAGGCAAAGGGCCAGGCTTTGATCGTATCGGTCCGTGCCTGAAGTTTCTCTAACAAGGGCTTCCATAAAATACCTGCGGTTAAACAAGCCGGTCAACTCATCCTTTGTGGATAAATCCCCCATCACCAGCATAGCCCGCTCTTTATCGCGTTTCAGGTAAGATTGCTCCAGGCTGAATTCAATAGACTCTTTGAGGCTTTTTTTGCTTAAATGAGCCTTTGACAGATAGTCAGTTGCCCCCTTCCTGAACAACTGGGAGGCTGTGGCCTCGTCTCCATGTCCTGTTAGAACAACCACGGGTAGATGAATTTCTTGATGACGTAAAAACTCTAAAAGATCAAATGCATCCCCATCAGGCAAAAGATAATCCAGGATCATAAGGTCAAAACGGGCGTCATTTAACATCTTTTTGGCTTTTTCAAGTGTATCTGCGTGGCTGACATCTTTATGTCCGGAACGGTCCAGCATGGCTTTAATCATTTTAAAACAAGCATGATCGTCCTCAACACAGAGGAGCCTCTCTTTTTGGTAGATATCAATTATATCATCTCCCCCGCTGTAACTTTTTTTGGCAACGTGTCTGACTTTCTGAATTTTCTTAATGATATCTGCAATCCGTTTTCCCGCCTTGTTAATCTTTCCAATGTGCTCAATTAGCTTCTTTGGATTTTGCCTGTCCATCTCCAAAAGTTCAATATTGCCAAGCAAAATCATGAGAGGCTGGTTCAGTTCATGAGCCGTTGCACCAGCCATTTGAAGCAGGACCTTTAGCCGCTCTTCTTCAATAACGGCTTTAGTCTGGGCAAGGATCTTTTCATTGGCTTTTCGCAATTCACCCTCTACCGCTTTTCTCTGCTCAATTTCTTCTTGAGCCTGCTGCTGAATTTTACGATAGTCCATAATACGATAGGACAATTCCGTAACATCCTTGACCGCAAACATGGCGAAAAAGCGCCCTTTTTCCACCGCAGGGATATTGGATACGGTTGTATGAAGGATTCTTCGTTTGCCGTCAGGCAACCGGCAGGGGAAAAGATGCCCGTGGGCTTGGGATGAAAAAATGGTCGGCGGGCCTCCGGCCAGAATAGGATTTATCCTTGACTGGTATAAATCTTCTTTGAATTTAGGGTAGACATCGCCTATTTGGCAACCTACCATTTCGTCGGAATCCTTTTTGGTCCAGGAAGCGATGCAAATATTCCAAAAAAGGATCTTGTAGTTGTCATCCAACACGAAGACCCCTATGGGAAGGTTATTCAGAACAGAGTATTTTTCTTTAAAGGCACTATAGGACATTTTTAAAGGACTCCACCTGTTGTATCAATTTATCCATGGTCTCCTTTTTAAAACAAGAACATTTTGCCTTCTATATCCGGTTTCGTGATATGAAGCCCTGTTTTATACGGTATTCCGACATGCCTTATCATTAAAGTATTAGATCAACAGGCATCGTCTGATACTGGTTATTTGCTATTTTTTGCATAAAATAACTTAGTACGAATGATTAAAAGACATAATATCTGCTATGCCAATATAAATCAAGGAGTCACAGTCTAAGACAACACTCCTATACCAGAGTTCTGAATTTATTCTCTTTTATAATTTTTGGATAAAAGACTATCCTAAAAAAACAATCTTCGGCCAAAGCATACAATTGCGACAAAGCTTATCGCCGAATCCCAATATCTATTTTTTAAATTTTACTTGAGGTTAAGGCCAATTAATTCTATAAGAGACAGGAAATTTTATGTAAGGACTTAATTGATGATTACCCGGTATGGGATCATCTTTAATTTATAAACTTGACGACAACAACTTAGGAGGTTTTATGTCAACTCTCGTATTTGGTCACAAAAACCCGGACACAGATTCCGTGGTTGCCGCCATTGCGCTGGCAGATCTTAAAAAAAGCCTTGGTGAAGATATTGCACCTGCCGTTCAAGGCGATCTGAACCCTGAATCCAAATTTGTCCTGGATAAATTTGGTCTGGCTGCCCCTGAAGTCATTACCAGCTATGCTGGCAAAGACGTATATCTCGTGGATCACTCTGACCTGGCACAGAGCCCGGATGATCTGGCTGATGCCAATATCCTGGGTATCGTAGACCATCACAAACTGGGTGATGTGACTACTGCACAGCCTTTGGAATGCTGGATTTGGCCTGTAGGATGCACCTGTACTGTAATCGCGTCCATGTATGATTACTTCAACGTTGAAGTTCCCAAAGGTATTGCCGGTGCAATGCTCTGCGCTATTCTGTCTGACACTGTTATCTTCAAATCAGCTACCTGCACTGACAAAGACAAAGAAGTTTGTGCTAAACTTGCTGAAATCTGCGGCGAAAGTGATCTGGAAGCCCTTGGTATTGAAATGTTCAAGGTTAAATCTGCTGTTGAAGGCACTCCTGTTCGCGAACTGGTTCTCCGTGACTACAAAGACTTTGACATGAGCGGTTCCGGCGTGGGCTGTGGTCAGCTTGAGTTGGTTGACCTGTCCATCGTTGACGGCATCAAAGCAGATCTGGAAAAAGATATTCGCGATCTCAAGGCTGAAAAAGGCCATCACACTGTTCTTCTTATGCTCACAGACATCATGAAAGAAGGCACTGAGCTTCTCGTAGCCTCTGATGATGAATCTGTTGTTGAAAAAGCATTCGGTGAAAAACCCGTTGATGGTAAATGCTGGTTGGCAGGTATCATGAGCCGTAAAAAACAGATCATCCCCGATCTGGAAAAAGTATTTGGTTAATCTGAATATTATCCGGAAATTGATACCGGACTATACAGGTTACTAAAATATTAAGGTCCCGGAAATACAACATTTCCGGGACCTTTGCTATTTTATAAAACTTTTTTATTAAAACACTATTTGTCTGGTCTTTGATTACCTTATTTGGCTTTATGCAGTTTCTGTTTGCTGCTGCCCTGGTCTAAACACCGACTGGAGTTTTTCTGACAACATAGCCACATCAAAGGGCTTAAAAATATAGTCATCACACCCATTGGCGATCATCTGGCGGATATCATCTTCCTTTGAATAGCCGGAGCAGACCAATACCCGGATACCCGGTACGATTTTCCTGACCGCCTCATAGGTTTCAAAACCGTTCATCCCTGGCATCACCATATCCAGTATCATCAGGTCAATACCCGCTGTATCATGTCGAACAATGGATACGGCTTCAGCACCGCTCTCAGCAACAATGACCTCATATCCGAGGGTTTCAAGCATCTCAGTACAAACTTCAATAACCCCTTTCTCATCATCTACCAGCAACACTCTGCCACGGCCTGCAATAATTTTGCCTTCGGTTTTAGGTAATGCAGAGACATGATTTCTTGCCTTGATTTCCGTAGCCGGCAGGTAGAACATAAACACGCTTCCCTCACCCGGCCTGGAATCCACTTGAAATGTCCCATTGTGACTTTTAATAATACCGTAGGCAGTGGCAAGGCCCAGCCCTGTTCCTTTCCCCCGTTCTTTGGTGGTAAAGAAAGGATCGAATATGCGTGCTATGGTTCCCTTGTCCATACCGACACCGGTATCAACTACTGATACTTTAATATA
Organism: Desulfobacterales bacterium; assembly: GCA_022361535.1. The sequence goes on along the minus strand of JAKSAU010000694.1, from coordinate 17,852 downwards.
CGGACCAGACGCATTTAGTCCGATTTCATCTGTTTGCCAGTCTTCAATCATTACATTTTCAGATTTAACAGTGATATTACCGCCGTTGGGCATTGCCTGCCAGGCATTGACAAAAAGATTCATCAATACCTGTTTAAGCTGCCCCTCATCCACGACAGTGTTCCACAACTTTTTCTCAAGATCCTGATAAATGATGATGTCTTTCTTGGTTCGGCCGAACATCTTTGCCGACATTTTCAGCAGATAATTAAGATTTAAACTGCAGCTTTCCTGGCAGGTTTTCTGGGAAAATCCCAAAAGTTGACGGGCCATTTCCGCACCGCTGTGTACATATTCGTCTATGTTTCCAAGGCGCTTAAACACATCGGAATCCCTCTCAAATCCGCTTTTCACAAGTGAGGTATACCCTTGAATTCCCATCAAAATATTATTGAAATCATGGGCAATACCGCCAGCCAGCGTACCTATGGCTTCCATTTTCTGAGCTTGCCTTAGCTGTGCTTCCAGGCGGATACGTTCAGTGACATCTCTGGCAACCGCATAGATACCAAGTGCGCCGTCTTCCGGATTTGCACCGGGTAAAGTGATGGCTGACGCCTTAAGCTCCATAAACGCATAAGTAGAATACGGATCATATTTGTGCGATTGGGGATTTGACTTTTTGAAGCGCAAATGCATCTCAACGCTTCTGTCTCGGCCTGGTCCCGGAGTGACTACAGATGCCAATTCAAGTGCCTGTTCCCGATCATCTTCATGAAGTAAGTCTTCAAAAGCCATACCGGTCAAAACCTGTTTGGGGAAACCAAGGACTGTCTCAAATTGCTGATTTACAAATGAAAAACACCGGTCCTCATTAAGGGTAAATATGAGGTCCGGTGAGTTGTTCACCATATACTGATATTGCTTTTCCGAGGCTTCTAACCTGGCAGCGAACGCCTTTTTTTCTGCAATCAGATTTCTTTGGGTCACACCGTTTTTGACAGTTTTTACTAGATCCGCATACTCAAAAGGCTTTTTAAGGTAATCCCAAGCACCCAATTTTAATGCTTTAACCGCAGATTCCACAGAAGCAAATCCCGTCATGATGACAATAAGGACTTCAGCGTCCAGACCGAAGATATGCTCCATTACCTCATACCCATTCATACCGGGCATGGAGATATCTAAAAGAACCAAATCAAAAGACTTACTTTGAAACAGGGAGACAGCTTCCTCCCCGCTATAAGCACCGGTTACCTCAAAACCTTCTCTTGCAAGGCACCGGCTGATGTTCTCAACGATCCGTTCTTCATCATCAACAACAAGAATCTGTTCAGGTCTCATATATGCATCTCAATAAAACTGCTTCATAGGTCGCCGCGCCATGCACATACTCCTGAATCATACCTTCTCGTAGCAGACCAGCCCGCAACGCAGACACCTGTTTGCTTCCTGCGCTGCCGTATCGGTGGAGAAACCGGTTGAAAACCGTTCTTTTCTCTCTTTACCAGGAGGGGTAATCTCAAGGATGTTCCGGGCAGATGGGACAACCTGGTTTAAGGACCGGACATCCTGTACTACTGAATGCTCCGCAATCATAGTGTCCGTATCCTGTAATTCAATATCATACATGAGATGGTGCATCAGGGTTGCTGCCCGCCGTCCGCCATTTATGGCCGCTACTGCCGACGGATATTCGGAAATAACGTCCTGGCGGGATAACAGACCCAGCTCCCTGTTAGATTCCGGTTTTTTCTGCAGTTCAACACCTTCCCATATCAGTGGCATAGCAGAGTCGCTATCCACCTGTTCAGTTTCTTCTTCATTTTCCTCATCAGTTTTTACAGGAACGAAAGCCAGTTCAGGAAAACGCCCCGACCCTATAATGAGGGTATTTGTATCAATAACATGTTTCACACCAGTGTCAAGCTCTATATACTCAATACCGGTTAGTTGGTCCTCTTCGCCTGTAATTCGAGTGATTCCGGTATTGTAAAGAATCGTTGCTCCAGCCTCTGCCAATGAATCAATACCAATTTTATCAAATGAAGAATCCTTGGGGTCTTTTCTGGAAATAACCAAAATTCTCTTGGCTCCGTTGGCTTTGAGGATTTCTACGGCGTCAGGCAGGCGAATACCGCCACCGGCAATAACAACTGTATCACCACTGTCTACCTTAATAGACGCATCCTCTTTGCTGCGAAGAAGGTCAATGAGCAGCCAAGTGCCGGGGAAAACGTTAGCTGCGGTTCCCACATCATTGTTGGCCAATCGTGAATCCCAACCGCCTGTTGCTGTAAAAACGGCATCATACCCTTCTTTCAGCAAACCGGGTATCGTAAAATCTTCCCCTGCTTTTTGACTGGTTTTCAGCTCAACGCCCAAGTCAGCAATACCCTGGACATCCCAGTCTAATACATCCATGGAAAGTCGTTCACGTGAAATCGCTTTTCTGAGGATACCGCCAAACTGGTCAGTTCCCTCAAATACTGTTGCACCATGGCCCAGCCGTTTGGAAAAATATGCTGCAGAAAGCCCTTCCACACCGCCGCCGACAACGGCGATTCTTTTTTCTGAATCAGGGGCGCAATACGGCTGGATACGCTTATCCTGGTTCATTTCATAGTCACAGACAAAGCGTTTTAAATGGTTGATACCCACGGATTCATCCTGGATTAAACGGCGACAGTCAAATTCACACAACGCCGGGCAGATCCTGGAAATCACAGTTGGGAAAGGCATTCTTTCCTTGATTACCTGAAGAGATCCTTCATAATCGCCTTCTTTGATCAACCGAACATATTCCTTAATATCAAGACCTGAAGGACAAGCCCTTTGGCAGGGTGTCGTACATTCATCTTTGGTATATTCGCGCATGATCCTGCGGCTTGAAGAGGTAAGGCGGATAATATTTTTTGGACAGATGCTTTCACAGGCCCCGCATCCCGTACATTTTTCATGATCAACCTTGGGCAGGTGATCCTCACCGATTGTAAGTGCATCGAATTTGCAGGCAGTTACACAGGTGCCAAGCCCCAGGCAACCGATACGGCAAACCTTCATCCCGCCCATAAGCATGGCAGCTGCCCGGCAATCCTGCAGGCCCTTATATATATAGGTAAGATCTGCATCTTCATTACCGTAGTGGCATCCGGGACCTGCAAATTCCGGTTCCTTGTCACTCAAAGAAACGCCCATGATTTCGGCTATGGCAATTGCCACATCTTCACCTGCTGCCACACATGTATTGGCCTCAGCTTTTCCGGAAGCAATGGCCTCTGCTGCAGACGCACAACCTGCAAAGCCGCATCCGCCGCAGTTTGCACCGGGCAGCGCATCATCAATGGCAACTACTTTTGGATCTTCATATACGTAAAACGCTTTTGAAGCGATCACCAGCGCTGTACCGATCGCAACTCCCAAACCACCCATCATCAAGATTGATTGCAACATTATATCATGTCCTTATGGTGTCAGTATTGTCCTACCGGTTATATCACCCAAAATAATCCATTTCTGTATAGGCTTAAGGATGCTGAAATGTCAACCGATTCCATAAATTATTTAGTCCTCACATTGACAATAACCGACTGATACGGTAGGTAACAGAACAATGTTCAGGGTCAGCAAGTGAGATTATAAAAATAAGCTATGGGGACCAGCCTATGGATACGCATATTATAACGCTCAACGAGAACCAACTTGAATTCCAACCCGGCGAGACCATACTTGATGTCGCCACCCGAAACAATATTGACATTCCTACTCTTTGTCACCTTAAACACACCATGCCGACAAACACCTGTAGTCTTTGCGTGGTGGAAATCCAGGGACATGAAGATTTAGTTGAAGCCTGTATTACTGAGGCAAAGGCAGGAATGGTGATTCAATCAGAATCCCCTAAAGTTGTGGAAGCCAGAAAAGAGATCCTTTCAGCAATGCTTGCCACCGGAAACCACAACTGTGCCATCCGCATCATGGACACCGTGGACTGGACAGATTTCCAGATGGATGTCTTGGCTGCTGACGGTAAACAGGACCTTTGCCCGGTATGGGGTGATTGTGAACTCCAGGACCTGGCTTACCGGTACCAGGTTGAAACCCGGCACCTGACGCAACTGCCTGTCAGCTATGAAACCGAGCGGGCCAACCCCTTTATTATAAGGGATTTTTCCAGGTGTATCCTGTGTGGCCGCTGTATCAAAGCCTGTCGTGAGATCCAGGTCAACAATGCCATTGAGTTTGGTTACCACGGCGAGGAAATGAAAATCATTGCAGGGGATGACGCCCACCTTAAAGATTCTGACTGCGTATTCTGCGGTGAATGCGTTCAGGCATGTCCGGTTGGCGCCCTGATCCCGGACCGTGAGTTCAGAGACGACCGGTTCAAGCCTACAAAAGTAGTACGCACCACATGTGCTTTCTGCGGTGTGGGTTGCCAGATGGATGTTTTTGTCCAGGACAATGAAATCGTTAAAATCGACGGCGCAGATCCGGATCTGCCTCCGAATAACGCAAGCCTTTGCGTAAAAGGTAGGTATGGATTCGACTTTGTTTCCTCTCCGGATCGTTTGACAACCCCCCTGATTAAAAAAGACGGCAAACAAGTGCCAGCATCGTGGGATGAGGCCCTGGATCTTGTAGCCTCAAAGTTTTCTTCTATTCAAAAAGAACACGGTGCAGACACTATGGGCTTGCTCACTTCGGCCCGGGTCACCAACGAAGATAACTATATAGCCATGAAATTCACAAGGGGGGTATTGAAAACAAACAATATCGACCATTGTGCCCGATTGTGACATAGCTCCACCGTAGCCGGTCTGGCTGCAGCATTTGGAAGTGGTGCAATGACAAACACTATCGCTGATATTGAAGAATCCGACGTGATCCTGGTTACAGGATCCAATACAACTGAAAATCATCCTGTCCTGTCGTCATTTATGAAACGGGCAGTACTCCAAGGCAAAAAAATATATCTTATTGATCCCCGCAGGGTAAAGCTGGCCGATCATTCTGAGAAATGGTTGCGCCCGATACCGGGTATGGATATTGCCTGGATTAACGGCCTGATGAACGTTATCATCACCGAAGGCCTGCAGGATCAAAAGTTTATTGATGAACGCTGTGAGAATTTCGAAGAAACAAAAGCAGTCATTGAAAAATACACCCCGGAATATGTAGAAGAACTTACCGGCATCCCAGCCGATGATTTACGTGAAGTGGCAAGGGAATTTGCCAAGGCCGGAGCTGCCTCAATCTGTTATTGTATGGGTATCACCCAGCACACCAGCGGTACCGACAATGTAAAATCCCTTGCAAACCTGTCCATGCTCTGCGGGCATTTGGGGAAACGCGGCGGCGGTGTAAACCCGCTGCGCGGCCAGAACAACGTACAGGGTGCCTGTGACATGGGAGGCCTTCCCAATGTATTCACAGCCTACCAACCCGTGAACAATGACGATGCAAGAGCAAGTTATGAAGAAGCATGGAAAGTGACCGGTATGTCACCGAATCCAGGTCTTGTTGCAACGGAAATGTTCCAAAAGGCCCATGACGGCGAGATGAAATCCTTGTTCATTATCGGGGAGAACCCAATGGTTTCCGATCCGGACCTGAACCATGCCAAAAAAGCATTGGGCAATCTTGATTTCCTGGTGGTTCAGGATATTTTTGAAACAGAAACAACAGCCATGGCTGATGTGGTTTTTCCTGCTTACTGTTTCGCGGAAAAGAACGGGACATTTACCAATTCCGAAAGACGGGTTCAGCGGGTCAGAAAAGCTGTGGATGCACCTGAAGGACCCAAACAAGACTGGGAAATACTCTGCGAAGTGGCGACCCGTATGGGATACGACATGTCCTATGAAGACAGCCATGAAATATTCAAAGAAATTTCAGCGGTCACCCCGTCATATAGGGGTATCACCTGGGAACGCATTGATAAGCTTGGACTGCATTGGCCTTGCCCGGATCAGGAACATCCTGGCACCCCAATTTTGCACACAGCCCAGTTTACCAGGGGAAAAGGAATGTTCCATGCGATTGAACATGTACCGCCTGCAGAACTGCCAGATGATAGCTATCCGTTCATCCTGACCACAGGCCGGGTTCTTTACCACTACCACACTGGTACCATGACAATGCGGACCGATGGATTGAACATGCTTTCACCGGAATGTTTTGTAGAAATCTCCGATGCAGATGCCACAAAACTTGGTATAGGCAATGGAGAAATGGTCAATGTCTGCTCAAGACGGGGTAGAATTAAGGCCAAGCTCCAGGTTTCAGATAAAGCTGTGGACGGGACCATTTTCATCCCCTTCCATTTTGCCAACGCTGCAGCCAATAAACTGACAAATGCAGAGCTTGACCCAACCGCCAAAATACCGGAATTCAAAGTCTGCGCTATTAATATCGAGGCCGCCAAGGCCTAATTTACAGCAGAATAAAACAAAAAACCGGTGTACTGTACTTAGTACACCGGTTTTTCTTTTCCAATACGCCAAACAATCAGCCTCAGGGCTAACACATTTATAAAAGTTCTCAAAAAAAGGCCCCTTTATAAGGCGGATAGAACAATTGTCGATAGCATCCTTAAATGAAGGTGTTGCCGTTTGAGCACTCAGGCTCGTTTAATCTAAGAAGACGGCATCAGGCGGATTTTTGGAAAAAATTCGGCAGCCGCTTCTTAGAATAAACGGGCCGGTTTTTGTATATGTGGAATCCTTGCTTACCAGGGCTAATCGGAGTTTTATCTTGAGAATTAATATTTACGATAGCCCTGCAATCAGTCCAGATGAAACTTAAAGGTATCAGGATACGTTACCAAGCTTAAATCTGATCCGTAAAACTCCGTTTTCAAATCCTGCGGTGGTAATTCTGAACCGGCCGATTTCTCCAGTTGACGAAACATGCTCCCCAATGCATGGACAAGCATCATAATCTCCCATCCGTACCACCCTGAAATGAGTCATATCCTCTTTTCCAGGTACACGTTCCAGATTGAAAGCCCTTTGGGCTTCATCCCGCGGCATATTCTCAATATTGACAGGTAAATCAGCTTCAATAACTTTGTTAACCTCACCTTGTACCGTCTCCAATTCGTCAGGTGTCAACGCCCGGTCAAAGTGATAGTCACACTTGGACTTTTTAGCATTGATATGGGCTGAAAAACAGCGACCACAGCCAAAATTCCTGACCATGGCCTGATTTAACAAATGTTCGGCCGAATGCATTCTGGGATATTGAGACATAAGAATTTCCTATTTGAAAGAGCTACAACTGTTTGAGTTTTTCAATCGCCTGATTAAAATCTTCCGGCATGGGCGCTTTAAAGTCCACCCGTATACCGGAGAAAGGGTGACGGAAAGAGAGCGTCCAAGAGTGGAGCATCTGCCTTGAAGCAATGGAGGACCCCTTACGATGACGTCGTACCTGATAAGTCCGTTCTCCAAGAAGCGGTAAGCCTGACTCATAAAAATGAACCCGGATCTGATGTGTCCGCCCAGTATAAAGCCTTACATCCATCAAGGCCCCATGGCTGAATTGTTCAAGCACCTGAAATCCAGTCTTTGCAGGTTTGCCCCCATTTTCAAGAATGGTCATCAATTTTCGTTTTTTGGGATGACGGCCTATAGGCTTTTCTATCATACCAGTTTTGGGAGTCTCATTTCCCTGAACCAGTGCAAGATAATGTTTTTCAACCCTGCGTTGTTTGAACTCCTTTTGAAGAAATTTAAGACTGCTCCGAGACTTAGCCACAACAATCAAACCGGAAGTATCCTTGTCCAGACGGTGGACAATTCCAGGGCGCAGAGGCTCCCAACTATAATCGCAAAAACAGGGATCATAAGCCATCAATGCGTTAACCAAGGTGCCTGACATGTTGCCTGGAGCCGGGTGAACCACCTGGCCTGCAGGTTTATCCAGAACCAGGATATGATCATCTTCATGCAAAATTGATAGAGGTATTCTTTCAGGTTCAGGTAACTCTGGTACAAGCAAATCCGTACTGGCATCATAAGTGACTGTCTCTCCGGATTTCACCCGGTAACCAGGACGCTTGCAGACATCGCCCACACGAACTTCTCCTTGATTGATCAAGGAAGCAGCCCTGCTCCTTGACACCTGGGTCCACTCTTGGGATACCACCTGGTCAAGCCTCAAACCACTATGCTCAGAAGAAATTTTTAGTTTACGCACCATTTACAAATAAAAAACCGGCAGACCATAAAGACTGCCGGTTTACCTGTTACGATCTGTTCAAATAATTTTAGCTGAACAAATTCTCAATTTCTTTCATCATTGCTTTTTCATCAATTTCTTTTGCCATGGAAAGCTCTTGAACCAAAAGGTTCTGGGCTGTATCCAGCAATTTACGTTCGCCAAAGGAGAGGTCTTTTTCGAGCTTTAACTGGAACAGGTCTCTGAAAACTTCTGCAACATCATAAATGGACCCGGTTTTAATCTTGTCCATATATTCTCTATATCTGCGGTTCCAGGTCTGGTTGTCGCTGCTTTGAGCCTTTTCCTGCATTACTTTGTAAACTTCAGGCACCTCTGTTTCAGGAATTACTTCCCTTAGTCCTACTGATTCCACATTAGATGTAGGAATCATTATCATCATACCATTTTCAACGATTTTCATCATATAGAAATTCATGGTATCACCGTTTATTTCCTGGCTTTCAATTGATTCGATGTAGCCAACACCGTGTGCAGGATAAACGGCTAGGTCGCCCTTTGAGAACTCTTTTTTGGTTGAATTGCTTTTTTCCTTAGCCATGGTCTTTCCGGATTGTTCTCCCATTGATAGCCCACCTTAATTTGTGTAAAAACAAGTTGCCCATTCTCAGGCAGAGAACCATATTTTCACAATATTGTCAACAAAATAATTCACGAATAGCTTTATACGACAAGGTTTTGCTGAATTTATTGACTATTCAGTCAAAAAAAATTGAGACCGATTTTGAAAAAAAGAGAAAACCAAAAAAAGAAGCTATGTGGAAAGGTAAAAACTACTTGCGGGAGTTGACTTCATTCATTGCCTTGACCACACCCTTATCAATGATCGCCAGACATGCATCTGCCGCCTCATCAATAAGCTGTTCAAGACCTGCCTGCTCATCAGGGGTAAACTTACCCAAAACGTGACCTGTCACGGCGCCACCGGAGCCAGGGTGCCCGACACCGACCCGAACACGGATGCATTCCTTGCGGCCGAACGTATCAATAATTGACCGGATACCGTTATGACCACCATGTCCCCTGCCCTGGACGATTTTAATCTTGCCAAAGGCCAGATCCATGTCATCATGAACCACAATGATATCACCCATATCGATTTTATAGTAAGCCGCTAATTTTTGAATAGGAATACCGGAACGGTTCATATAGGAAAGAGGTTTGACAAGAAAAAGATCCCTGCCTTTGGCCCTGGTTTTGGCAAAGGCGGCATCGAATTTCTCTTTGTTCAATGATTGACCAATCCTGGATGCCAGGGAATCAACCACCATGAACCCAATATTATGGCGGGTCTGAGAATACGTTTTACCCGGATTTCCCAGACCCGCCACTAATGTAAACTTTGAATCAGACATAATGTCAGATTAAATCGGATGCAATCAGCCTTCAAAAGGGCTGATCAGTTGCTGGTCATACTTACTCTTCTGCATCTGCTGGTTCAGCAGCTTCTGCAACCTCTTCTAGATCCTCTTCTTCCTCTTCAACACCTTCATCAGATGTTGTCGGCGGAACAACCGTGATAACAGTGAAGTTAACTTCATGAGGAATCTCAATATCTTCACCCAGATCAATGTCTTCCACGTGGATAGCATCACCAATATTCAACTCTGTAATATCCAAAACAATGCTTTCAGGTGTATGTTTAGGCTTACAGAGCACATCAAGTTCACGACGGATAACCTGAAGCAGGCCGCCCTCTTTTGCACCAGCGGAAACACCTTCTGTTTCAACAGGAATAGTTACGGAAACCTTGGTATCCATATCAATTTCATGAAAGTCGATATGATAATATTTAAGGCCGAACGGATCCATCTGGATCTCTTTGAGCATGACAGTTTTTTCCTGGCCGCCATCGATTTTCAGATCAAAGAAAAGACCGGTGGTTCCGTTTTCTCTGATAATTTTATCAAACACTGAAGTGTCAACAGTCAATTTTACCGGTTCAGCCTTTGCACCGTATACGATGGCAGGAATGGCATTGTTAGCCCTGATTTTTCTGGCAGCGCCCTTTCCTTTGGTTTCTCTTGCTTTTGTGTTTAGTTCAATTAGTTCCAATGTTTTACCCTCCGTATCTGCCCCCCCCTGGGGACCCTTAAGATAGTGTTAATAAAAATTTGTTTAAACAAATAAAGAATTTACAGAATCACCCCTGTAGCTACGCATGATTGCCTCGCCCACAAGCTTGGCAATTGATAGCGTCTTAATCTTGTCACAGGCACTGGCTTCCTCGGATAAGGGGATGGTATCTGTTGCAACAAGAGAGTTTAAAGACGAGTTTTGGACTCTGTCTATGGCTGGCCCGGACAATACCGGGTGAGTGCAATACGCATGAACCTCTTTGGCGCCCTTTTCCCGAATAACACCGGCGGCCTCAGTTAAAGTTCCGGCAGTATCCACCATATCGTCAATGACAATTGCGATTTTACCTTCCACATCACCGATAATGGCCATAGCTTTGGCCTGGTTCGGTGCACTGCGGCGCTTATCCACAATAGCAAGGCTTGCATCCAGACGCTTTGCATAGGCACGGGCACGTTCTACACCGCCAGCATCAGGAGATACGACAACCAAATCTTCCCCAAAACGAGTTTTTATATCATCAATGATAATAGGAGCTGCATAGAGGTTGTCTACAGGCACATTAAAGAAGCCCTGAATCTGGCCGGCGTGAAGATCCATGGTGATGACCCTGTCAACACCGGTAGTATGCAACAGATCCGCAACCACCTTCGCACTAATAGGCACTCTGGGAGCTACTTTCTTATCTTGCCGGGCATATCCGAAATACGGAATAACAGCAGTTACACGACTGGCAGATGACCGTTTAAACGCATCAATGAGCAAAAGGAGCTCAACCAGGTTATCATTGACCGGATTACAGGTAGACTGAACAACATAAACCTCCTGCCTCCGGACATTTTCATGAATTTCAACCTGGGTTTCCCCGTCGCTGAACCGGTTGACTTTCAAGCGTCCCAAAGGTTTTGCCAGGTATTCCGAAATCCGTTCTGCAAGTATTGCATTGGAATTACCAGCAAAAATCGACAAGCCATTCATAATAGTTCTCTTTATTATTTTAATATTTTTGGCTGGGGCGAGAGGATTCGAACCTCTGAATGCAGGGATCAAAACCCTGTGTCTTACCGCTTGACGACGCCCCAGTATTTTAAACTCAGCATCAACGCTGCCTTATCCGTGTATGAAAAAGAGCCTGACGATTCCCGGACCACCCCCGGGTAAGCGCTCTGAAGCCTTTTTCGGACTCCTCGTGCTCCGAATAAAGAGCAAAAAGAGATGAGCCGCTTCCGGACATGTATATGCTTCTTTGAAGCAACAACTCCATCTCTTTTTTAGCAGAGCTGATTTCAGGGTACAAACTGCAAGCAGGACCTTCCAGGTCATTATGCAATTTTTCCCTGCCATTCAACTCTTTCTCGAATGGCAGCGCATTCGAACCAGTATTCATAATATAATCAGGTGTAAATGTCAATCCAAATTCCAATTTTTTAAAAACATTTACTGTGGAAGCAGACACACCAGGATTTGCTATAATGACAGAGAATTCAGGCAATTCATTACAGGGAGATAGTTTTTCTCCCACACCGGAGGCAAAAGCAGGTCTACCAAGCACAAAAAAAGGGACATCTGCTCCAAGGGATACCCCCATGGCCATCAATTCCTTTAAGGAGAAGGGATTCCCGGTGTTCTCGTTCATGGCCAAAAGGATAGTGCCTGCATTGGAACTGCCTCCGCCAAGACCACCACCAACAGGAATTTTTTTCTCTATACGGATATCCATTCCGTCAAAGGACGGTGCTATCCCTTTCTGCTCAAGGGCATTAAAGAACAGCACTGCAGCCCGATGGGCAAGATTGGTTTCATCTTCGGGAACATCCGTGTGATTACAGGATATCCGAACACCTTTTCCCTCAAACCTAATGCTGACCCGATCACACAAGTCAACCGGTGCCATAAGGGAAAACAACTCGTGATAACCGTCAGGCCGCCTGCCTGTAACATATAAAAACAAATTGATCTTAGCAGGCGACAGGTATTCGTGCATTAACCAGCCGCCTCAACATAGGCCATGCGAAGCTCGCTTAGAAGAGCTTTGAGCAGGTTATCCTCGTCTTCAGACAAGTTGCCTTGGGTTTTTTCCTGAAGCATAGCAATCATATCAATGGAATGCTGAGCCATCTCTAAGTTTACTGCCTTTTTCCCAGTGGAAGGGTCCTCCACTTTTCCCAGTTGCACTAGACCAGATGAATACAAAGACAGGACAAAGCTGGAAAAGTCAATTTTTGGCATGGTTTCCTTTTGGGGCGAGTCCTTGGGTTCACCATTTTCCATCACGAATCCGTTTCCTTCCGGCATATTTCCCTCCTAATATATGATTAGCTTAATTCTTGTTCATTACTTTCTAAACGGATGATAATATCCGCTACCGTTGTCCCCTCTCCTTCTGCATGGACAAACAACGGATTAATATCCAGTTCTTCGATCATTGGGTGGTTATCCACCATCGCCTTCAAAGAAACAATATTCTTTTCTATGGCTTCAATATCAGACGGCGCTTCTCCTCTCAGACCTTTTAGAATCGGATATCCCTTGATACTCTTGACCATTCGGCGTGCAACGTTACGCCCCATGGGGGATAACCTAAAAGCGACATCCTTGTATACTTCAACAAAGATTCCACCTAGGCCGAACATAACTGCATGGCCGAAGACCGGATCTTTGGTAACGCCTAATATAACTTCTTTCCCACTTGGTGCCATTTGCTGAACAAGCACACCATCCAGGTCTGCGTTGGGATCATAATTTTCTGCGTTTTCTATAATGCTTTCAAAGGCCTCTTTAACACCCTCCGCATCCTTGAGTCCCACTTTTACACCGCCAGCGTCAGATTTGTGCAGAATTTGGCGGGAGACAATTTTCATAACAACAGGATAACCGATTCCATCAGCTATCTCAACTGCCTCTTGTGCGGTTTTGGCCAATGCCATAGGGATGGTGTTAAAGCCGTAACATTTAAGTATTTCATTACCATCCAGCTCTCCTAAAACAGTTCTACCCTCTTCCATATACTGGGCAATAATGGCGTCTGCTTTTTCCTTATCGTACTCCAAAGTAAACTGTGGCAGAATTTTTCTAAACAGCCATTTAACACTCTGTCTTAAAGCCCCCAGGGACCTGGCTGCACTTTCCGGAAACTGGTAAACCGGTACCCTGTGTTTTTGTAGCAGCTTCACCCCGTCAGAGACATCCACGACTCCCATAAAGGCACAAAGAATGGGTTTAATTGAGTTTTTGGCAATACTGACAATAGCCTGGGCAGTACCAATAGCATCGGTCATGGACTGAGGTGTAAGAATAATCAAGACCGCATCAACATTCCGGTCTCCCAGCACTGTGGCAAGGGTATTTTCATACCGGTCTTTGGCAGCATCCCCTATTACATCCACAGGGTTATGAAAATTAGCTGTTGACGGCAGGTACTTTTTTAGCTCCTTGATGGTTTCGTCTGAAAAACGGGCAAGCTTAAGCCCTGACTGTTCACTCATGTCCGTGGCAATAATCCCCGGGCCGCCGGCATTGGTGACAATGGCCACATTATCCCCGGTTGGATATTTATTGGCTGCAAGCGCCTGTGCATAATCAAACAGCTGATTTACACTTTTGCATCTTAAAATACCTGCCATTGAAAAAAGCCCGTCATACATGACATCTGATCCTGCAAGGGCTCCAGTATGGGAGGCGGCGGCCGCAGCGCCAGCTGCTGAAGTTCCTGATTTGATAGCGATCACATGAGTAGGATTGGTTCCCGACGTCATTTCCCGGACTTCAGAGATAAATTCTTCTGCCGGGCGGGATAACTCTTCCATATAAATCATGACCACATCTGTATCCGGGTCATTATGGTAGTACCTTAAAAGATCCAGCTCATCCACATCAGCTTTGTTACCGATGGAAATAAATTTTGAAAAACCAAATCCCTTATCCGCAGCATAGTCAAGCACGGCTGTACACAAAGCACCGCTTTGGGAAATAAAGGACACGTTTCCAGGTTTCGGCATTCGGGCTGAAAAGCTTGCATTGAGAGACACTTTGGGAGACGGATTGATGACGCCAAGACAGTTGGGGCCGACAAGGCGCACACCAGCTTCTGAACATAGATCCTTGATCTGGCTCTCAATTTCAAGCCCTTCGCCGCCTACTTCTTTAAATCCTGCAGAAACAATAACGATTCCCTTCACCCCTTTTGAAATGCACTCTTTGACAGATCCAAGGGCTGCTTTTGGCGGCAGGATAATCATTGCCAGATCAATGGGGTCAGGTATGGTAGAAATACTTGTATAGCATTTAACTGATAGGACTGATTTAGCTTTGGGGTTTACAGGGTAGAGGGTGCCAGTATATCCCCCGGCAAGAATGTTGGCGAATATATCATGACCAACTTTCCCTTTTGTGGTTGATGCGCCAACAACAGCGATGGTTTCAGGTGAGAAGATTGCATCCAGTTTATCCATTTAGGTCTCCGTTTCTATTTAGAATAAAGAGTTGTATATAAGATTACCGGCCAGATTTTTGAACCTGTCCCCTCCGCCGTAAATCGCCTTAAAATAAAATTATCTGGGATAAAATAGGGCTTTTAAAACCGTTAGTAAAGGGTGGCAAATAAAAAAATGATCGATTATACCTTAATATAATAGAGGTTGGTTATAAGCCCTCCTTCAGACCATTACATTTGATTACCCCCATCTCAGATAGAGCATGTATAAGAAAACCAACACAAGCCCTGCCACTGGCCTTGTCAAAAGTTTCATTTTTTCCATGGGTAAGCCTTGGAGGGGTTGCATTTTTTTGAGATCGGGTTCCCGGCCCCACAACAATAGGATAAAACCTATGTTTATATTCAGGTGTCATTGACCGGCTAACAATGGTGGCGTCAGACGCACCAATATTAAAATCCTTAGAAACTATAATATCTTCGTCATTGTAACTGTTAAAAACTCTGCAAATCGGAAGAGCACCAAATTTTGAGTCAACATTCATCCCCTGTGAAATGGAAAACGGTTTTACCTGTGTATAGGTGATTCCCTCAAGCTGTTCATAAACAAAGTCAACAGAATCAAAAGATCGGTTACTGAGCACCAAGTCATGAATAACGGGATATGAACTCTTTCCTAAATTAATTCTCGTGGGCACCACACCAAACCCTGATTCATCTCCTGCCAATATAAGGGTATTGTCATCCGAGCTTTCTATCACCCGAGTGAGAAGATTTTTCGTTCTTGGTACGGAACAGACATGACCTCCTGCTTGCGATAACACCTTTTCGACAGAAAAATCTAAGCTCTCTTTCGGGCAGATACTTACTGGATTCCAATTGCCCAGCTTTGAAAGAACGGTTCTTAACCCCGCCAAGGTATCACTTGCACGTATCACAAAATTACCACGTTCAGCCGTATAATAACTGAGCACCGAAGGGTCACCCAAACTTACTGTATTTTCAAGAACAATAAAAAAAGTATCTTTCTTAGACAACGGTAACCTGGTTCCCAGATCTTTTCCAATCTGCCGGGCTGTTTTTTCACCTGCCCCCTCTTCTTTGAATGTGACAGTAAAAACAAGGTTACTGCATGACATATGTGCCCTGAATGCAAGGTCTGCTAAAAAAAGCTCAAAAGCCACACCGGCTTTACAGTCACTGACTCCCCGGGCCACGATCTGATGTTCGTCTTCATATAATGAAAACGGACGAAAAGGCGAATCCCACTCTTTTGGATCTGCGTCCACCGTATCCATATGGGCACTCAGATAAACAATATCGTTGTTAGGATTAATTTGCTGCGGACAGGCAATTAAATTCTCAGCCCCATCCCTGTAGACACGATACCCTTTCAAAGATTTCGAAAAAACCTCATGGCACCAGTCCATGGCAAGTTCTATTTGGTCCGGACGGTTAAAAAGGGTTTTGAAATTCACTACCCGTCGAAGAAAGTAAAGGTAGCGCTCAAAGGATTGCGAGGATAAAGGTATCATTGTACTAAAGCTCAGCTACAGAATAAAACCGCCGGTGTCAGAGCTGACACCGGCGGCTGGAAAACTGCAAAGGCAAGTTATTTGCCTATTATGTTCTCTTAGATGTCACCCAAAGCCCACTGTGCGGATTTCAGGGTGTTTTTCATAAGCATAGCAATGGTCATGGGGCCTACGCCGCCGGGAACAGGTGTAATTTTTCCTGCGATTTCTTTGGCTGCTTCGAAGTCCACATCACCCTTAAGGATGGCTTTTCCGGTTTCTTCGTTCATACCTACACGGTTAACACCTACGTCAATAACACAGGCGCCGGGTTTGATCCATTCGGGTTTTACCAGGTCAGGTACGCCTGCTGCAACAATAAGGATATCGGCACGTTTGCAATGACCGGCCAGGTCTTTGGTCCGGGTGTGAACGATGGTTGAAGTAGAGTTGGCACCGATGCCTTTCTGAGCCATCATAACAGCGATGGGTTTACCAACGATATTGGAACGTCCAACAACAACAACTTCAGCGCCGGAAGTTTCAGTACCGGAGCGAACGATCATTTCCTGGATACCAGCAGGGGTACAGGGCAGGAACTTGGCTTCGTCGCCACCGATCATCAAACGGCCAACGTTGACAGGATGGAAAGCATCCACGTCTTTATCCGGGTTAATGGCATTGAGAACTTTTTTGTCGTCAATGTGATCCGGAAGAGGAAGCTGAACCAGGATGCCGTGAATATCATCATCATTATTGTATTTTTCGATAAGTGCCAGCAGATCTGCTTCAGAGATATCATCTGGCTGGTCATCCTGAATTTCATGGAAGCCCAAGCTGAGGGCAGTTTTAATTTTCAGGGTAACATAGGAAATGGAAGCCGGGCTGGAACCAACAAGAATGGTCACAAGGCCAGGTACTTTCCCGTGTTTTTCTTTCATTTTATCGACATCCTCTTTAATCTCTGCGAGGATCTCTTTTCTAATCTGCGTTCCGCTAATAATTTCAGCCGTCATTTATTCTTCTCCTAAATAACAATTTGCGATAACCGATGGCATTTTCAACCATCGGTTATCGCTTAGTATTAATTTTACATTACTTAATTAGAATACACCCTGAACCTTACCGGTTTCCACATCCACATCAACACGTTTGAATGCGGGGTTGGAACCTGTACCAGGCATCAGGGAGATTGCGCCGGCAACCGGAACGATAAAGCCAGCACCACCATAGGTGAGTACTTCACGGATGGTCAGACGCCAGCCTGTGGGTACACCCTTGAGTGCGGGGTTATCAGACAGGGACAAATGAGTTTTAACCATGCACATACCCATTTTTGCCAGCTCAGGATCAGCCTGGATTCTGGTGATGGCTTTATCAGCTTCAGCAGAATAATCAACACCATCTGCGCCATATACTTCTTTGGCAATGAGCTCAATTCTCTCTTTGATAGGCATATCCAGCTCATAGAGGAATTTAAAGTCAGTCTTGTCTTCGCAGGCTTCAACAACGGTTTCAGCAAATTCGATTGCGCCGTCGCCGCCTTGTTCCCAGTGACGGGAAAGAGCAACTCTTGCACCTTCAGCTTCGCACAGCTCGCGAAC
>JAKSAU010000138.1 GCA_022361535.1 Desulfobacterales bacterium | reverse complement strand
CCGTATCGTTTATGACTCAATGCCCGCACAAAGTCAGGTTGCCCTCCAACCCCACCATAATACCGTGACGGATCAATGAAATCTGCCCAAACATTACCTGACAAGTCTACTCCGATGGCTGTGTTTACCGACAAAAACGGGGCACAGCTTTGAATAGTATGTGCGGCATTGGTGTATGTGCAGGGCCGCATCTGGACCTGGGAGCGCATGTCTACATAATCGTACAATTCCCTGGAGCCCATGATCAGGCTGGTGGTGGAGTAACCGGTATTAATTTTTTTCTTTTTGTTGGTAATTATCCCTTTTTCTTGCAGATACATCAGGCCGTCCCCGTAAAGTTCGGTCTGGACGCCCAGGTCTTTTATACCGGAAGCGGCTATGACACCGACAACGGCATCCGGTATTTTACCTAACCCGACTTGCAGCGTGCTACCGTCTTTTAAAAAATGGCCGCAGATCAATTCCCCGATTCTTTTCTCCTCGTTTGACAATTGATTGAAGTCCGGCGCGTCAAAACTATAGACAGGCTTGATACCATCTTCAATAATATAATCGATATCCTGGCCTGATATGACACTTTGGCCATGGGTAAAGGGCATGGATGGATCCAATTCAGCAATGACAAGTTTGGCGGTCTCCAAGGCAGCATGAATCGCATCAACGGATAATCCAAGGCTAAATTCTCCTGTTACCGGGTTTTGACGAACCTTCATGATCACCATATCTATTTCATAACCGCACCCTTTACCGATGAGCCGGTCCATATTAGCCAGGGTGCAGGGCAGGTAATAAGCCCGGCCCTGATCGGCTGCCTGGCGGACCTCTCCGCCTGAGAAGATCGAATATGCTTTGACCCGGTCCTGGAGACCTTCCTCAACATAGGGTACAGGGCCGTGGAGAAGAATATGGAACATTTTCATAAAAGGGATGTCACCCGTATCGTTTTTAATGGCATCTGTGAGGGCTGCAATGCTGGCTGTAGGGGTGGCTGCATTGGAACCTATATAGCAGTTGATGTTTTCTAAGGTGCCCAGGTGTCGGATTACAACATCACCAATATCTTTAAGTTTTATAAGGGCTGGAGAATTTTTCATTATGTTCACCTTTGATTTGGGAAAGTTGTCCTCTTTGCTGAGAATATAAATATATCCGGAACTTCAACCTGGATCAACTGAAGGCATAAATAAAATAATATTTGACTTAATTGAAATTGATACGATAATAATACGGTATTAATTTGGAGGATCTCAAAATGATTGATATTGAACTTGATAAAAAATCCGGAAAACCCTTGTATGTTCAGATCCGTGACCAGGTAAATCAGGCTATTGAAAATGGTGCGGTTAAACCGGGAGATAAACTGCCGACGGTTGCAGCATTTGCCAAGTCTGTCGGTGTGACCCAGGCTACCATTAGAAGGGCATTTGAGGATTTGAAAAAACAGGGGAAAACCCAGTGTCATGTGGGCCGGGGTACATTTGTAAGTGATCAGGGCGAGATAATAAGTGAGGAAGAATCCACACCGGTGCCAGGACAAGCGGCTTTAGAAAAACACACCCTTCCGGCAAGAGCCGCCCGTCAGCTTCGGCAACGCGTGTCAAAGGGGTTGTGTGATCTGATGACTGCAGCATCCAGGCCCGGTACTATTGATTTTTCCAAAGGTGTACCAGATCCCGGCCTGATGGATGAAGGACTTTTTGAAAAGATGGTTGGATCGGCACTGCAGAAAGGAGCCAATGATTACCTGTCATACGGGGATCTGCAGGGTATGCCTGAACTCCGGGAATGCATTGCCGCCCGCTATGGTGACAAAGGCGTCGCCATTTCTCCGGATCAGGTTTTAATCACAGTAGGATCCCAGCAGGGGGTGAGTATTGCTGCGGTGGATGCTGCCGAAAAGAGCCGCCAGGTTTTTATTGAAACACCCGGGTTTCAGGGCGTCGTCGATGCTTTTACCAGCCACGGAAATTGGGTGGAGACTGTTACTTCGGCTAACGGCATGAATATGGCCGATCAATTGGCAAGTCGTGCAACAGGTCAGTGCAATCTGCTGAGCCTTTGCCCTGAATTTCAAAACCCGACAGGCGAAACTTTTTCGATAGATCAAAGGCAGGCAGTTGCATCATGGGCCAGGCAAAATAATGGAATTGTACTCTCGGACGAAGTTTTTGAAGAGTTGAGGCTGGATGACGATCCTGTCGAACCCATGATCCGTCTTTTAGGGGATGAGAGGACCATACTGGTTTCATCGTTGTCCAAATCCCTCATGCCAGGTTTGCGTGTCGGATGGATGATTTCATCTTCTGTACGGATTCGTGAGTTTATGCGGATCAAACGCTTGATGGCGCAGACAGGTCCCCCGCTGATGCAGGGGGTTGCTACTGCGTTTTTGCAATCTAATGCCCATGATGAGCACTTGGAAAAGGTTAAAAATATCTACCGGGAACGCCGGGATACAATGCTTTTGGCCTTAAATGACCTTATGCCTGACGGTGTATCATGGACCAGGCCCACTGGCGGGTTTTCTCTTTGGGTGACACTGCCGCAAGGGTATTCCAGTGTGGCGTTGCTGATTTCCCTTTTGGACAAAGGGGTGAACATGGCACCCGGACCAATTTTTGATATGAATCAGGGGTTTGTAAATGCGTTTCGCCTCGGATGGGCATGGACAGATCTCTCTGATATTCAAAAAGGCATGGAACTTCTAGCCGAGGCTGTCAAAGAGCTGTTGCGCAGGTCACCGGGAGATGCCGGATTAAGCGGTCTGGGCCATTTTTAGGGAGGATGAAAAATGACAAACGATCTTTATTTTTTAAGAATAATGGCAAAGCAAAAACAAGCGCAGATGGAAAAGGAGGCCAATCTTAGACGGCTTCGACGTTTGAAAAAGGATCGTAACTCAGGCTTTGGGGCCAAAATTTTTCTTAAAGTGGGTGATGCGCTAATTCGTGCAGGTGAGGCGATCAAATCAAGGTACAGTTTCCACCCTTGTATGGAAGGGGGAACCGGATGTGCATCCTATGATGACGCCTCCCGACATGTATAAATTCTCAAGTTTGCATCCTTAGGCAAAAGCATGTAAGGTAGGATGTCATTCAACTAAGCAATCTTCAGCGGAGAACGTCATGAACATACTTGTGCTCTATTTTTCAAAGGGCGGGAATACCCGTAAGCTTGCAGAATCTGTGGCCCAAGGCGTTGATGCCCGGGACGGAGTCCAGGCGGTTTTAAAATCCTGTGATCAAGTTACAAAAGAAGACTTTTTAGATGCTGCGGGTATTATTGCCGGATCCCCCGTGTATTTCGGATCAATGGCTGCAGAACTCAAACAGGTGTTTGATTCTTTTGTCAGTACCCGGCGTAAAATGGAAGGAAAAATCGGAGCCGCCTTTACCACTTCAGGAGATGCTACCGGGGGGAAGGAAACAACGTTGATGGGTATTATTCAGGCAATGATGATTTACGGCATGGTGATCACTGGTGATCCGATGGCAGCTACCGGGCATTACGGGGTTGCTTGCGTTGGTGCACCTGATGAAAAAACACTTAAGAATGGAGAGCTTTTGGGACAGCGGGTTGCAGATTTGGCCTTGAAACTTGTCCGGTAAGCAGATAATCGGGAGGCACAGATGAGTTCTTATTTCAGAGTATGGATCATCCTACTGGCAGCAGTTTTTGTGGCAATTGTTTTTCAAGGCTGTTCGGAAAAGAGCCCGGATACAAAGCCAATCACACCCAAGGTTTTTGGGGTTCTCAATTCATTTCCCGAACATCCTTATTATGTGAAGAAGCAGACAGCGGTGATCCGGCATAAAATCAATACAATTGAATCTCTTACGCTCAAACCACAACTCACCCAGACCGTGATTGAGTACTTAAAAGACAAGGGATACAATGCTCAAGAAGTTTCCGGTAAAGACGCTATGACATCCGGACAGGTGGATATGATAATTGAGATCGTTCCCCGCCAGGTGTTTAAAATTGAAGGGTTGGTTGCATATGGATTTTCAGATAGGAATATCCTGTTGGGTATAGTCAAACAAAGACCCAGGTCTTATATTGCCATGGAATTGGTGCTAAGCCGTAAACATACCAAGCGAGTTAGCAAAACCAATCGTGAAGAACGCTTTTCACAATTGGGGGAAACAACCCTTATGCCGGATACCTGGGATGAATTAACCCAGGAACAAAAGGAACGCTTTGAAGCAAACTTAAGGGATAATATGGTCAAAGCGGTCACCATTCAATTGAACCAGCTCAAGATTTAGATGTCGTGAACGCTATTCCTGTAAATGGTTTTTAGGAGATCAACATATGAGCGGTTATATTGAGCTTGAAACAGGGAAAGAAAAAATAATAGTTATGCCCCTTCAGCCTGAAACAGAAAGGCAGGGCGGTGGCATAGGTTTAGGGTTACATTTTCTTTTAGGCAACCTGTTTTGCCTACATCCCGGTCTTTTGGAATGTTGGTTTGGCTGGCGGGTAAAAAAAATATTTCCGAAACCTTCAGAACTGATCACATATTGCCACGGAGGCCATCCGTTCCAGGAAATTAATAAGCTTGGACAGCGTGAGAAGGTTCGTTTTTGGGTAGAAGGAACATATAAAGGTCAGGATGAGGCGCTTTTAGTAGAGGTTGTCTTACACGATACGCGTGACGATGTAAGATTTGATAAAACGTTTCAACTTGATCGGGAAGAAGGCGTTAGTGGTTTCCGCAAGTCGTTTCTTGAATGGCTCGATGATATTGGTCTGGGGTTGGGAACTGGCGGTAATCAAAAGGCTCAGTGGTTTGAACCGATTTCTTTGGATGGCCTGAATTATTTAGGCAGGGCTCTTCAAACCCTTTACATTAATTATGTTGACGGAACAGGCGCCCCAATTGATCTTGAGAATTTTGAAAAGAGCGCATCCCTTTGCCCGGACTCTTATCTTACACAAGATCTATTAGGTTGGGGGCTGTATAAAAATGAGTTGCATGACCGGGCATACGCGGCTTTTTCAACAGCCCGCTCATTAAACCCTGACGGGCTGGGTGCCTTGTCCGGCCTCATGTGGTGTGCAGTGACAGCACAAGACCGGAAAAATGCTTTAAAATACGCTTTGGAAAAGGGACGGTGCCGGGATGAAGATCCTCAAAAGGCCAAAACTTTTGTTGATAAAAAATTTGCCTGATTAAAATGCTTCCGCCTAAACCTTCAGGCTATTTCGTATTTTGATCGATCCAGTTAAGGTAAGGTTCAAGACCGTTCTCTATAGGTACCTTTAAAATTTGGGGTACTTCATAGTCGTGGTGCCTGACAATATAGTTTTCCAACTCTTTATAGAGATCTGATTTGGTTTTGATGACCAGTCGAAATTCAGGATCTGTGTGAACCTTGTCCTCCCATGTGTAGACGCTTGTCACCGGATGAATCTGGGCACAAGCCGCAAGTTTGTTGCGTACAAGATTTTTTGCCAGATTCTTTGCCTGCGATTCTGCTTCACAAGTTACAAGAACCATACAATAGGTCATTGTGCCCTCCTTATAAACAAGCTTGTGCAGTGATTATCCTGCAGCCAGGGTTTGAGGTTTAAAATTAAGGGTGGAAAAATAGTCTTCCATGGTTTCTGCCCGTCGAATCAGTTCCACGCTGCCGTCAGTTCTGAGCAGCAGTTCCTTTGGACGAAGGTGGCCGTTGTAGTTAAATCCCATAGCATGACCGTGAGCCCCGGTATCGTGAATGACAAGAATGTCGCCCTCCTGGGTTTCAGGAAGCTCGCGCTGTACTGCGAATTTGTCATTGTTTTCGCATAAGGCACCAACCACATCCACTATCTTTAAAGGAACCCCTTTCTCTTTGCCGTGAATGTGAATATGGTGATATGCTTCATACATTGCAGGCCGCATCAGGGCTGACATTGAAGCGTCAACCCCAACATAATCCCGATAGATTTCCTTGTGGTTGATTACCGATGTCACTAGGACCCCGTGAGGTCCTGTGATGAATCGGCCGCTTTCCATATAGAGTTTGGGTACCCAACCATTTTTTGATTTAAAGGCCTCAAATGAGTTGACGATGCCCTTAGCCATGGCATCGATATCAAATGTCTTTGCATCCGGTGTATATGGAATACCTATGCCGCCGCCGATATTTATAAATTCAAACCGGATATCCAGCCGTGTACTTAACTCTTTGGCGAGATCCAGGAGCATATCAGCCGTGTCGATCATGTACTGGTGATTGAGTTCATTTGAAGCCAACATGGTGTGAATGCCAAAACGTTTTGCCCCTAATTTGACTGCCTGCTCATATGCTGTGATCATTTGGTCATGGCTTACCCCGTATTTGGATTCAACCGGGTTTCCGATAATACTGTTACCATTGCGTTTGAGGCCTGGGTTGTAACGAAAACATATCAGTTCCGGGATTTGGGGAAGTTTGGGTAAAAGGGTGATGTCATCCAAATTAATAATACACCCTTGCTGGTCCAAGGCATATTGAAACTGCTCCCTGCTGGTGTTGTTAGACGTGAACATGATATCGTCAGTCCGGCTGCCAATCTGTCTGGCCAAAGATATCTCCGGAATCGACGAGCAGTCAAACCCAAATCCTTTTGATTTAAGGATGTTCATCACGGTGGGGTTGGGCAGCGCTTTTACTGCAAAATATTCTCTGAATCCTTCTATGGACCCAAACGCATTGTTCAGGGTATCGCAGGTTTCAAGTAAGCCTGTCTCATCGTAAATGTGAAACGGGGTGCGGAACTCTGAGACAATATCCGGTAGAATCGGAGCCAGCCTTTTTTTATAGTCAGTTGACATGGGCATGATAAATCTTCCTTAAAGGTATGGTCTTATCGGTTTAAATTTGATCCGGCAGCTTTATTTTCGCGCTCTCTTTGAACGTGGAAAGGGCAATGGAGGTCTTGGTGGATTTTACAGTTGCTATGGGGGCGATCTGCTCTCGTATCACGGATTCCAATTCTTTGTTACCGGAGGTTTTCACTTTGGCCATCAATGTGTCACCGCCAGCCAGGTAGTGTACTTCTTGAACCTGTTCTATGGCAGCCAATTGTTCGCCAGCGTCCTGGATCATGGCAGGTGAGGTTACGTGAATACTGACAAACGCGGTCATGGCGCAATCAAACATGTCAGGATTCAGGCGCACTTCATACCCTTGTATTACCCCCCGCGCTTCCAATTTTTTAATGCGTTCAAGAATCGCAGACGGGGCCATTCCAATGGTTCTGGCTACCTCTACATTTGGAATCCTGGCCTTTTTCTGGAGGATTTTTAGAATCTCTAAGTCTGTTTTGTCCATTGCAGTGTTATGTAATCTTATGTTTAAAAAATATTATCTGTGTAAAATATTCATATTTTCAAGTCATGTCAAGAATCTTGTAGCACTAAAGACGTAAAATAAAGAATTATGTTCTCGTGAGCCAGGTTCAAAACCATTTTGATTTTTGTTGCTAAAACACAAGGTTTCATATACATTTAGATTTTATTTAAAGGATCGATAAACAACAGGTTGACTTGGATGGACAAGGATAGAATCAAGATTCTGGTGGTGGATGATGAAGAGGGGATTCTGGATGTCACCGAAGGCTACTTTCAGAGAAAAGGATATGAGGTTTACACTGCCGGCAACGGGATTGAGGCCTTAAGTATTATCAACCATGAAAAAATCGATTGTATTTTCACAGATATCAATATGCCTATCATGGATGGGCTCGAACTGGCAGAACGGATTCGCCAAATAGAAAGCACTCTTCCTGTCGTTGTTATGACAGGATACCCTTCCCTTGAAAATTCAATTCAAACCCTGAAAAACGGTGTGGTGGACTACCTGATAAAACCGGTGAATCTCGAGCAGATGGAACTGACTCTCCGCCGCATCTTAAGGGAACGGGAACTGTTTGTTGAAAATTTGATTCTCAAGGAAGAGGTGGAGCGCCAGGAGAGGCTCAGGCAACTAAATAATGAGTTGATCAAACGGCTGGAAGAAGTAAATACTCTCAACCGGGTGATGGAAGACTTTGCTGCCATTGATTCCAGTTACGAGATTTTTAATAAAATGGTTGATCTGGGTGTGGACGAACTCAATGCTGATAAAGCGTTTTTCCATATCTATTCGGAGCAGGAATCTTCACTGGTTCTCGTAGCTAAGTCAAGTTCTGCTTACACGGATGACGATGTCCTCAACTTTTACGGAAAAGATATACCCGAATCTGCAAAGACTTATATTACAGAGTCATTGAAGGTAGACCAAAATCCATGCTTGATTTCAGACTCAGTCGGTACCGATACTTTAGAAGCACCTGTCCGATCTTTTATGATCGTCCCGCTTAAGATCAAGGACAAAATTTTTGGGGTAGTGTCAGCCTATATATTTGAAAAGCAGCGCTTTTTTGGGGAACAAGATATATATTATATGAATTTTATCACCCAGAAAGCTGCGTCCGCAATTGAGAGTATTGCACTTTATGAAAATATCTATGAGAACCTGTTTGATACCTTGTTTGCCTTTGTAAAAGCCTTGGAAGTCCGTGACTTATATACCCGGAAGCATTCTACCCGGGTGGCTGAATGGGCTCATAAAATTGCAGAAGAAATGGGGTGTACCGAAGAAGAGTTGGATGTGATCCGATTTGCCGGGAGCCTGCATGATATAGGAAAAATAGGTATTCGGGATGATATTCTTTTAAAACCGGGACGTTTGACGGCCGAGGAGTATGAGGAAATTAAAGAACACCCGATAATTGGTGCTGATATTGTAAGTAAACTAGGGCTATGGGATAAGGAAAAGAAAATTATCCGTCACCACCATGAGCGGTACGACGGCAAGGGTTACCCTGATGGGCTAAGAGGAGAGGAAATTCCTAAGCTGGCGCGGATTATGTCCGTGGCTGACTGTTACGATGCCATGGCGTCGGATAGGGCTTATCGCAAGAAGATGGAAAAAAAAGAAGCCGTAGCCACAATTGTTAAAAATTCAGGCACCCAGTTTGATCCCAAGGCCGTAGAAGCCTTTTTAAAAGTGGCTGATCAGGATCTTTTCGATGACGTTTAATGGCTTGAGACTAAAATTAAAATATGCTAATTTGATCCCAGGCATAATTGGCCAATGATTTTTAAAATGGAGTAAATCTGCTGTGGACTTCTCAACCAAAGACGACAGACGTAAACATTCCAGGGTAGGATTTACAACTAAAATTGAAATTGTTGTACTTGATGCCGGTGGCGGGCAAGTCATTCTTGAAGCCAGCTCAAAGGATCTAAGCCAAAAAGGTGTATTTGTAGAAACCGACCAGCAATTTACCAAAGGCACGAGTTGTGAGGTGAACATCTATCTTACAGGCGGCATAGACGATATCAAGCTGGAAATTCAAGGTGCTGTTGTCAGGCAGACGGATACCGGTATCGGGGTGGTGTTTGAATCAATGGATGTGGACACCTATACCCATTTAAAAAATATAGTATTGTATAATAGCGGTGATACAGCCCAGTAACTGTGATGCTGCGAAACGGAACCGGGGCCGGCACCAGTAAGAAATTGGTGATAATCCCGGAGGCGGTTGAATGTGGATGTTAAGTTAATTAACCCTTTTATCAATGCAACAATTAATGTGCTGGAGACCATGGCCTTTGTAACGGTCTCTGCAGGAAAACCCTATGTTAAAAAGGATAACATCGCTGTTGGGGATGTGACCGGTGTTATGGGGCTGACCGGGGTTGCCCACGGAACCATTGCTGTAACATTTGAAGAAAAATGTATTTTAACAATCGTCTCCAATATGTTTGGAGAAGAAATGGATCGGCTGAATGAAGATATCGCCGATGCTGTGGGTGAATTAACAAACATGATCTCCGGGCAGGCCAGGCGGGAGCTTGATGAAGTCGGTAAAGTGTTTAAAGCTGCCATACCTTCGGTGATCACAGGACGAAATCATACCATCCGTCATTATTCGGACGGTCCTAAGATCGCCATACCTTTTAATACAGATGGCGGAGATTTTACAATTGAGGTATGCTTTGACAGATAGTAGTAGGGTTTCAATCCAATTAAGGAGGAAAATGTGGCAATGGACACATCCATCAAGATTTTGATAGTTGACGATTTTGCGACCATGCGCCGTATTCTTAAGAATATTTTAAAACAGCTTGGGTTTAAAAATCTGGTGGAGGCCGATGATGGTACAACGGCGTGGGACGTCCTTGAAAGCCAGGAGATTGATCTGATTATTTCCGACTGGAACATGCCCAAAATGACGGGTCTTGAGCTGCTTAAAAAAGTCAGGGCCAGTGATCAGTACAAAAAAGCACCTTTTTTGATGGTCACGGCAGAAGCCCAAAAACAAAACGTCATAGAAGCCGTTCAAGCCGGAGTCTCCAATTATGTGGTCAAGCCGTTCACGGCAGAGGCGATTTCCGACAAACTCACAAAGATCCTTAAATAAGTAAAATCCCCATGGCCCAAGCAACTGCCGAAAAAATAACAGGTTCTGTTGATGTCCCGTCGAAAACCGTATCGAGTTTTAACCGCAGCGGCATTGCCGGTGTGAGCAAAGGACTGATGGCCGTGCTCGACCGGGTTCGTAAAGTTGCCCGCTCTGATTCATCGGTGCTGATCACAGGAGAAAGCGGTACCGG
>JAKSAU010001130.1 GCA_022361535.1 Desulfobacterales bacterium | reverse complement strand
TCAGAAGAACTTGAATCTATGATGGTGCCGAAACGCCCCTTTGGAAAAACAGGCGTGGATGTCTCTATCCTCTCATTGGGAGGCGTATTGAAAAGCAGAGATCTTTTAATATTCAAGCAAGCGTTTAAAAAAGGCGTAACTTATTGGGACACGGCTGATTCATATGGGCGGGGAGAAAATGAAAAGGCCATTGGTAAATATTTTGCCAAGTTTCCAGGCGACCGTAAAAAAGTGTTTTTAGTAACTAAAGCTGCGACATCAGACCCGAAAAAGCTAACTGAAAAATTAAATAGATCCCTTCAAAGAATGAACACGTCATATGTTGATTTATATTTCATCCACTATGTTAAGAATGTGAAAAAGGAATTGACCGATGAGGTTAAATCATGGGCTGAAAAAGCCAAATCCCAGGGGAAAATAAAACTATTCGGTTTCAGTGTCCACAAGAATATGGAAAATTGTATGATGGATGCAGCCAAGCTTGGTTGGATCGATGGTATAATGATGAGTTATAATTACCGGTTAATGGTAAAAGACGAAATGAAAAAAGCGGTAGATGCATGCGTTAAAGCCGGCATTGGCTTGACAGCAATGAAGACCCAGGCTGCCTTTACGGCAAACTTTTACTCGTCAATCGGTTCTGAAACTGATGAAGCCATAGAAATGACCGATAACTTTTCTAAAAAAGGCTATACTGCTGAACAAGCTAAACTTAAGGTTGTATGGGAAAATCCGCATATCGCCAGCATCTGTTCAGCCATGCCCAATATGGCCATCCTAAAGGATAATATTGCTGCAGCGCTGAATAAAAACAATTTGTCTGAGAATGATAAAAAGCGGTTGGAAGAATATGCACACCTAACGGCACCTGGATATTGCGCCGGCTGTGCAAACATATGTGAAGACGCGGTTGATCATGACATACCGATCAGTGATATATTGCGCTATTCAATGTATAATCACGGTTATGGAGATTATAAAACGGCCTTAAGACTTTTCAACAATCTGCCAGCGGATGTAAAGACCAATATTCTTAAAGCAGACTATTCCAAGGCTGAACGATTTTGTCCTCATAACATTCAAATTGGCAAAATTTTAAAAGAGACAAGTGCTGAACTGACTCAGGTATAATGGCATACGAGAGAACAGGCTCATTTAGTTGCTAACCGAAACCTAACATGGTGAAACATCTAAAACCCTTGATAAGATTCAATGGTATCTGTATCATCGTCCTTAAAAAGTGCCAAAAAGAAAAGTTTCTGTTTCTCTGACTTATAAAAAGCAAATCCAAGAGCCGTTAAGAGGTTCCAATGCCCCCAGCGTCTAAAAAAATTTCCGTGACCATTATGGAGCGATGTGTGGGGTTCGGTGTTTTATTGGCATTGGCAGCAATTGCATTGGGGATATACAGGGTTCAGTTTCAATTCAATCCTGCAGTTACCGCAAGACAGGAGCTTTCAGCACCTTCAGCTCCCACAGAATCATTCTCTTTGGCGGCTTTGGCACCAGACGAAATTCAACCCCTTTCCCCTCCGGAGCAATTCGATCCGGATACTCTTTCTGACAAGATCAACGGCAAGGCGGAACTCTACTTCAGCGCCGGATTCAAATCTCTTATGGCCCAACGGT
Source organism: Desulfobacterales bacterium (assembly GCA_022361535.1). The sequence continues at coordinate 1,257 of JAKSAU010001130.1, read as the reverse complement.
TTAACCTGGCAGATGATCCGGCACTCTGGTTTGAGATCTTTGTCTACGATATGGGTACTGCCCGCAACGCTTTTTCCGTATTCAGCATGCAGCGCAGAGGCGAGTTAGAGACAGGCGGCCCGACCTTGTTTGCTTATGCCACGCCAAACGGGCGATTCCTGGCACACGGTCGGTTTTACCTGGAACTGGTGGGTGCTGAGGTTTCAGATCCCCTTATGACTGCTGCAGATGCCATGGCAAAGGCCTTTGTTGGCCATATCGGAGCAGATGCAGCCGAGGTGACGGAGATGGGCCTGTTCCCGGAAGAAGGACGGGTTGAGGGCAGCAGGTCCCTGGTATCTTCTGATGCCTTTGGTATCACAGGGTTTGACCAGGTGTTCATGGCTGAGTACGAGTATAATGGAGCCCTTGTCACAGCTTATGTGGCCCAAAGGGAAACAGAAGAAACAGCCAAGGCCACAGCAGTGATGATCCGGGATTTTTATCTTGAGTATGGCGGCACCCCCTTGGAGGCACCAAATGGAATGGATATCATCGACATTCTGGATACCATCGAGGTGGTGCTGTTTCGTGGACAATACATCATCGGGGTACACGAGGCGCCGGACAGGGAAACAGCTCTGAGTTTAGCTGAAAGCATCATAAAACGGCTTCAGGAGGCGGCTGATGACAGATCTTAACCGTAGGGAATTCATAAACCGGTCAGTTAAGGCCGGGCTGGTTTCCGCCTCAGTCTTAGGCACTGGATGGTGGCTGCACGATACAGCCCCTCCGGCATTGGAGCCTGTGGCCAGTTCCCTCTCAGGCATCCCTGATTTTTCTGGTGCCTCCCGGGAAGGCCCTGCCATGGCCATTGCAAAGGGGATAGACCGGGTCGATATGGTGGGCCGTGCCCTTGGGGCCTTGGGCGGGATAGGCCGGTTTGTAAGCCCCGGGCAGCGTGTGGTGGTCAAGGTAAATGCAGCATTTGCCTCTCCCCCTGCCATCTGCGCCACCACCCATCCGGACATGGTAAAGGCGGTTGTGACAGCCTGTTTTGAAGCAGGAGCTTCTGATGTTGTAGTCACTGACAATCCCATAAACGACCCGGCCAGTTGTTTCAGGCTCACCGGAATCGGGCCTGCTGCCGAGGCTGCCGGGGGCCGGGTTATACTGCCCACATCAGATCAGTTTTCTGGAGTCACGCTTCCGGGTGCCCGGCTGATCAGGGACTGGCCGGTCCTGGTAGGTCCCTTATCTGGTGCGGACTGCCTAATC
>JAKSAU010000940.1 GCA_022361535.1 Desulfobacterales bacterium | reverse complement strand
CTCACTGCAACGAGCTTGGCCATTTCAAATTCCGTAATCATACCAAATTTTTCCATTGGGCTGCCCGGGAAATTGACCCGGCGCATGACACCGCTGTAGGTGGCTTTATACTCACGGGCCAGGAACATCAGTTCGATAAGCTCATCGGCCTTATGCTCCGGACCCACCGGTTCAATGCAGTTCATCCATTTGAGACCAACTTCACCAAAGATCTCAATGGTTTTGATCCGTTTCTCTTTTTTCAAAGGAGTGTCCGTGCCTTCCCCTAAACGGATGGCATGGTAGGCGCCTACAAAACCGGCCTCAAGTAGCTGTTCTCCTTCATGGTGGTTGATATCACGGGTATTTGCCACCAAAGGAGTAGAGACGTTCTCTTTTAGCAACTTGCCTATCTCAAGAAACCGTTTAAAGGGATACGTTCCTGTAGTCATGATATTAAGGGCATCTGCCTTTCTTTCTTCAGCGCCCTTTGCCCAGGCCAGGATCTGTTCTTCTTCAAATTCGATTTTTTGAGTAAAAATACCAGCCTCTTTTGTCAAAGAGCAGAACTTGCAATTCAACGGACAGGGTTCAAGGTTGACTCCGATGTGGAGATGATTTTCCCCTTTTAACCCAAAGGTTTTTCGTGAAAGACGATCAGCCGTTTCCATAAGGGCATAGGTTTCTTTTGAATGCAAGTCCAGGTGAAGCAGAAGTTCGGCCTCGGATCGGCTGATACCGTCATCCATGGCCTTGTCCAGAATGTACTCGATCTTTGGTTGAATTTTCCAGCCCATGATTTTCCTCTACGCGATTTCCGATTATCGATCCAGTCTAATGTTGTGCAACCCCATACCATAAAATGCGGTAAAAAAACACTGCTGGGCCAAAGTGTAAAACGAACGTTAATAATAATTGAAGATCTTCCATAACGGAAAAGGACATCAGGCGTCTTTTTCTTAGAAGAAACTTTTGTGCGAAGCGAAACTCATCATATCTGAATCATAATTTAAAAAACCGCTAAAAAAAGCAGCAGTACTTTCCTAAATGATAGATTCGGTGTTTTTAAATGTGTTAGCCCTGCCAAAGGGATACCCAAATTGTAAAAGGACCGAGACAATATATCCCGGCCCTTTTACTAATTTTAAGAAACCTCAACGAATTTTTTGCCAGGCACTTTGCATATCGGACAAGTATCGGGCACACCATCATCTACAGTATGTCCGCAGACCGGACAAATATGGATTTTTGCATCGGGCAGATCATTGCCGTCTTTTACCGCTTCCAAGGCTTTGGAATAAAGGCCGTGATGAACTTCTTCTACAGGCATGGCGTTTTTAAAAGAAACAACGGCTTTTTTGTTACCTTCTTTCTCTGCTTCTGCCAAAAACCCGGGATACATGTCTTTGAATTCATGGGCTTCACCGGCAATGGCGTCTTCCAAATTTTCCAAAGTCGAGTTGATTCCCCCCATTACCCGTAGATGGGCATGGGCATGAATTGTTTCAGCTTCAGCAGCCGCTCTAAACAGCTTGGCTACCTGGGGGAATCCATCTTTATCTGCTTTGGCGGCAAAGGCAAGATATTTGCGGTTGGCCTGGCTTTCACCTGCAAAAGCTGCTGCTAAATTTTCCATAGTTCCCATAATTTTCCTCCTTGTTTAAAAGTTATAGATAATTGCTGTTAAGATTGTTATTCACGTAAAAAACATTCAGACTATATCAAAATCAGGCATCCAAAACACATTAAAAAATAAAATGCGTCCATTTAAGAAGACGAACCCATTGGGAAACATTGAAAAAATAATATACTCTAGTATATAAAAACTTCTGTAAACGAAAATGATCAAGGACGAACTTTATGAAACTTTTTATTTTATATCTTAGCTTGGCAATTTGCCTGCTTACACCTTTATCCGCTTCTGCAGACGAGAACCACGGTGAAGGACACATCTGCTTTATGCGCATAGATCAAGACGGGAACGGATGGATGACATTCGAGGAATTTTCAAACGTGTTTGGTGATGATCAGGACAAATTCAGTCAAATGGATCAAGATAAAGATAAGAGAGTATCTCATGATGAATATGAAACCTGGCATTATGAAAATGGATAGCAAAAATTTGCTTGACCCCAAAAAAATTGGCTGATATACGTCGGTCAAGTTTTAATCGGTGATAAAAGAGCAGGACAAAACACATGACAACATCCAGACTAACTTATACCACTTGTGAGCATCTTCTTTGTGCCCGACACGGCAGAAGATCTGTCCAATACCACAGGAGCGCCTTTTTGTAACCGGTTAAACATATAAATGACCAAAAAGCCCGCTTCATAATTGAAGCGGGCTTTTTTATTGGAGAAAATTCATGCTGAAAATCAGTTCCTCACAGAAAAAATTTTTAGGTCTTCTGCTGACCCTTGCATTACCTATTTCGTTGCAGAATCTTTTGACCTGCTCCATGGCTGTTATTGACATGCTCATGATCGGACAGCTCAATGATGAGGCGATTGCTGCCGTAGGCATTGCAAACCAATTTGTATTCATATTCATTGTGATTCAATTCGGCATCCATTCAGGTGTTTCTATTTTTACAGCCCAGTATTGGGGGAAAAAAGACCATACCCGATTAAAGCATTTATCCGGTATAGGCATCCTGGGAGGACTTGCCATTGCAGCAGTCTTCTCTATTGCCTCCCTTTTCTTTTCCTCGAATCTCATATCCTTGTTTTCCACAGATTCTGAGGTGATCAGGCTTGGGGCAGGATATCTTCGTATCGCTGGAATTGCTTTCTCTGTAACTGCCGTGGTTTTTTCATTGATGTTCAACCTTCGGAGTATGGGATTTGCCCACGTTCCAATGATCTCTTCAATGGCTGCTGTAGCATTGAATATATTGCTCAATTACATCCTTATTTTCGGGAAACTGGGATTCCCTGCCATGGGAGTAACAGGAGCTGCTATTGCCACCTGTTCAGCAAAAATCCTGGAAGGTATTATCATCATTACCATAATATACGTTAAAAAATATCCATTGGCTGCTTCCATTAAAGAGATGCTCGGGTTTGACATAGCCTTTCTCAAACGGGTGGCCGCCACCTGCTGGCCGGTATTTTTAAATGAATTATTTTGGGTAACCGGGGTCAGTATGTATAAACTGGTCTATGCACGGATTGGTACCGAGTCCATTGCAGCGGTTAACATCGTTGCAACCATAGAAGAGTTTATGTTTATCCCGTTTTTCGGTATTTTCCACGGGGGCTCCATCATGATCGGCAACAGCATTGGTGCGGGGAAAAAAGACCAGGCCATGGCATATGGCCAGTTTCTTTTGCTTTCGCAACTGATCATGGCATTAGGGGCAGGTTTGGTCATGATTGTCTCCCGGGACTTTATCCTTGGATTTTACAATATATCCCCTGCCACTTATGAAAATGCCTATTATCTTATGCTCGCAACAGGATTGATTCTTTGGGCTAAAACCACCAACTTTACGAATGTTGTCTCTGTTCTTCGCGGCGGCGGAGACACACGGTTCGGGTTTTTGCTGGATCTTACCGGAGTATGGTGCATCGGTGTTCCAATGGCATTTTTTGCTGCATTTTACCTGGACCTGCCAGTATATTGGGTCATGGTTCTTATTGCAGTTGAGGAGGTTTTCAAGCTTGCCATTGGCCTGCCTCGTTTTTTCTCCAAAAAATGGATCCGAAACCTTGTTGAAGGATAACCGGCCTGGCAGACAAAATAACGTTTTAGGCTTGATATAAAATCGGGATGCTGCCTGCCCCATAAAAAAGGGTACCTGTACTAACAATACAGGTACCCTTTTTCAAAAATAGTTAAATTCTACTATATGATTATTTCTGGCCGAACCGGGTTAAAATTTCGTCATAAGTACCATCCGCCTTCATCTCTTTTAATGCGGCATTGAATTTTTCAACAATCTCATTGGCATCAGGCCGTTTCTTAGAAATGGGGCAATACAGTCCATAAGATTTAAAGGGAGGCTCCAGAACCTCAAACGCATCTTGAAAGGGCTTGTAATCTGCCATATTTTTCAGGGCGAAATTTAAGTTCTGCTTGCCCATAATCATGAGGTCAATTCGTCCTGCATGCAGTTTTTTAATGCTACTCAACTCTTTTGTCAGCCCTTCTGTTTTGAACCCTTTTTCTTTAAGCTCTTTCATAGGGGCTGATGCATCAAGCCCACCGATTTTATAGGGCTTTAAATCGTCAAGCGTCTTATATGATATGCCGCTTCCTTTTTTCTGAAAAAAGACCTCTTCATTGTGAGCGGCCGCATCGGGGAATACAAAATATGTTTCCCGATCCGTATTATGATAGGCGCCAAGAATGCCATCATATTTTCCTGTTTTGGCCATTTCCAACGCTCTTTTCCATGGCATGAATTCAACCTTCAGATCATATCCGGCACGCTTAAAAGCTTCACGGGAAAGCGCAGTAAAAAAGCCGCCCTCAGGAAGGTTCTCGCTATAGAACGGTTCCCAGTTTAAAGTTGCCAGAGTAAGGCCCTGGCCAAAAGCACTTCCTGCACCGATTAACAACGATACTGCCATAATCATGGTAATGATACGTTTTCTCATGAAACCTCCTAAACGCTTATTTAGTTACTTGCCATTTTTGTACATTCACCAAATTTATAGACTATAATTTATTCTTATCTCATATTTTTAACAAAAAAATAACTTATTTTTCATATTTTAATATTTTTTTAATATATGCCAGACATTTTTTTGTATGCAAAATTGAAGGGGAACCACTGAGGATCTGCTCTCCGGGAAAAGGACAACAGGTATTTTTTAATTATAGCGGATCATAAACAGGTTCCTTTATAACCCGGGTAGATTAACTATCGGCAGCATCCTCAAATAAGGGTATTGACGTTTGAGCACCTAGGCCTGTTTATTCTAAGAAGACGGCATCAGGCGGATTTTTGTAAAAAATACGGCAGCCGCTTCTTAGAATAAACGGGCCGGTATGTTGATATTCGATGACCCTTCATTTTCGCGTTAGATAACCCAAGCCGCACCACAAGGAATGCATCAGCTTTTTCCCAGCAAAGCCAGGGGTCTTTTTTTCATTACCTGGCGGGCAGCGGCAAGTCCTGTGACCATGCATAATCCCGTTGCCGAAACCAATATACCGAATAGGTAAACCGAATCGAATTTCCAAAGGCTGTCAAAAAAATACCAGGAGATAACCAGCGAAAATCCCATACTCAAGGCAAGTGCAAAAATACTGGCCAAAAAACCGATAAATCCGAATTCAACCAAACTGACAGCCTGGAGAGTTTTAAAATCGCACCCGAGTACCTTTAGCAGATTAATCTGGTTCCGGTTCTTTCTGGCTTCATGCCGGGCAATGGAAAAGATAGAAACTAAACCTGCACCAATCGCCAGCCATGCCATAAACCGAACAGATAAAGAAAGGCGATCCGTCACCCCTAATATAGTGGAAGCAGTCTGGGTTACATCAATAACGGAAATATTGGGGAACTCGTCCACCAAAAGATTCTTCAAAATTTTTCGCTGATCAGGCGGAACATTTGAAACCGCTCCAAGGTGGGTCTTGGGTGCATCATTGAGCACTCCGTCCTGGAAAAGCATGAAAAAATTGGGCTGGAATGAATTCCACCTTACCTTACGCAGATTTTTAACCTTGCCTTCCAAAGGGATACCTTGGACATCAAAAGTCAAGACATCACCGATTCTGAACCCGTGCCTGTCGGCAAAAGAAACGGCCATGGATATCTCAAAAGGTATTCCATCATCAAAAGACCATGGAGTTGGCGTCAAAGGAACGCCTTGCACAAGGGTTTCTGAATCAGCCAAGGCCTTGCGATAGGAAAACATAAACTCCAGCCTTCGGCCGCCCATGCGGCCAGGCCGGTTTCTTTCGCCGGTTCGTTTGCTTTTGTCAAAAAAAAGGTGGCCGTTGACTTTTAAAATCCGCCCCCGAACCATGGGAGAGATATGGCTCAACTCCCCGTTCTGTTTGGCCATGAAATCTTCCAATGCGTTCTTTTGCTCATCCTGGATATCCACCAGGAAGAATACAGGCAGCTTCAGCCCCTCGGGCCTCATGATTTCTGATGCCAGACCCTTTTGTATTTGGGGAATAAGGGAAATAAGAAACACTCCCATAGCAATGGTCACAAAGCAGGACAGACTTGACCATTTATTTCGAAATAAATTCCTGAAAGCAATTTTACCGCTAATACCCAACATTTTCCTTTTTGACAGGTAGCGGCACCATTGAAAAACGATACTGCCTGTAAAAAACAGGATAGCCATGGCAACAACAAACCCTAAAGCGAAAATCAACCCTTCTTTTATACTGCCTGCCACAATTGCTGACACAAGAAAAAAGGCAATAAGGCCAGGCAAAAAGGCAAACATCGTTAACGCAGTAGAAGCGTTGCCACGATTTTGGCCCCGGCCATTATTTATGCCCTGAAGCAAGTCCCCGGGCCGGATGGTAAAAAGCCTTGCAAATACAGGCAGACAAAAAACTAGACTGCCGCCCATACCCAGTCCCAAAGCCAAAAAAACAGTGGCCGGATCCATAGAAATAATTAGACCATCAGGAACCAGTCCTTTAAAGATCATAGGAAAAGCAGGCAATAGCAGTCTGGATATACCCACTGCAAGCACGGCTGCCAAGCTGCCAAGAATAACAAGCTGGATACTGACAAACAGGTAAATCTCTTTGCTCACTGCCCCAAGTCCGGACAGGATTGCCATTTCCTTCTGCTTTAAACCGACCAGACCCCGAAACAGGTAGGCACCGGACAGCCCGGCAAGAAAAAGAGCCACGATGCCAACCAGACCAAGATATCCGGTAAAGTACTCCGTTACCCTGCCCAACTGCCGGTTCACATCCCGGGTATCAAAAATATTTATCCTTGGCCGTCCGTTACTCAAATCAAAGAAAGCTGAATCCAGTCTCCGGGTCAGGGCCTGGACATCTGTTCCTTGGGGAAAAGTATAGAAATAAAAATACCTGATCCTGCTGCCAAACTGGATCAAGCCGGTACCGTCCAGTTGGTCCATGCCCATATAGACTTTAGGGGCAAGGTCCACGGCAGTCAGGGACTTATCCGGGTCTTCTGCAAAAAAATCCTGTACATAAAAGTCTTTATTGCCGATGCGCAAAGGAATTCTTTGGTCGGTTTCCACACCAAGGGTATGGGCAGTATCCCTGGTCATAAAAAGAGATGGGGATTTTTGGATCATCGGGGACAGGGTATTGTTTTCCATAACAAATTGGCCATAAAGCGGATAGGCCTTATCTATGGCCATAACCCTCACTAAACGGGCCTGTAGATTGCTATCACCGCTGCCCCCTGGCCTGACCATAGTATAAAAAGCCACCAGCCGGGCTCTTTTAACATCTCTGCCCATTATGGTTGCGGCCAGTGCAGATTCCTCTGGTGCCATGGGAGAGCTGGCTGAGAGTACTAAGTCTGCCGTAAGTATTTCCTGCAGGTTTTTATCAAGATGCCGGTCCAGGGACCGGCCAAAGGACTGTACGCCAATAAATCCGGCCAGGCCCATGGCAAGGTTCAGTACAAAAAAGATAGAAAACCCTTTGTTTACCTTTATTTCCCTGACAGCCATACGTATCCAGATCAGCATCAGACAAGTCTCCCCTTTTGTATGCTGCAAATACTTTGGCACCGGCCCGCCAGTTCCGGATTATGTGTGACTAAGACTAAGCTTTTGCCTTCTGATTCAACGAGATCAAACAAAAGATCTGCTACAATCTCGCCTGTACCTGTATCCAGATTGCCTGTAGGCTCATCTGCCAAAAGCAGGGACGGCCTGACCACCAAAGCTCTTGCGATGGCAACCCGCTGGCACTCTCCTCCTGACAACTGCCCTGGCAAATGGTTCCGGCGCTGCCACAACCCAACCCGTTCCAGCATAGAGTCTACGCGTTCGTTGATACTATTTGCTTTATGAATTTCTAAAGGCAGGCTGACATTCTCCCAAGCAGTCAAGTGAGGCATAAGATGAAATTGCTGGAAAACAATCCCGATTTTTTTTGCCCTATATCTGGCCAGCCGGTCCTGGCCCATAGCTGCCAGATCCTTGCCATCCAAGAAAATTTTCCCTTCATCCGGGCGGTCCAGACCGGCGACCAAAGACAACAGGGTTGTCTTACCACTGCCTGACTGTCCCACTACAGCCAGAGTCTGGCCGGTTTTTATAGACAGGTCTGCGTTATCAAGCACTTGGATCCGGCCTCCGCCAGGCTGCTCAAATCCTTTGCTTACAGCTTCAAGTTCAAGACTCATAGAGCCTCCATGATATATGGGAATACAAGACGGGCAATCACTTCGTGCCCCCTGGCATTAGGATGGATACCATCTGCCTGGTTCAGCTCCGGGTGGCCTGCCACACCGTCCAGCAGAAAAGGCAGCAGAGTGATGCCATGTTTTACAGACAGGGTGGCGAATACTTGACGAAAATCCCTTGTATATTTTTCCCCATAGTTAGGAGGAACCTCCATACCACATAAAATAACTTTAAGGCCTTTCTCTTTTGCAAGGCTGATGGATTTGTCCAGATTTTTTTCCATCTGCGCCACTGGCAATCCTCTGAGACCGTCATTGGCACCTAAAGCAAGTAGTACAAGATCAGGCTTTAT
>JAKSAU010001117.1 GCA_022361535.1 Desulfobacterales bacterium | reverse complement strand
TAGCAACTCCAATAGTATAAACCAATTTTTTACTTTTTATTTTATTTCTATTTTATTTTTTCAATAAGTCGCAAGACCAAAACAATAACATAATTTGAAAAATTATCCAAATAGCTAATGGCTAAAAACTAATTGCTAAAAGCTATCAAATAACACTTCAACATTATTTGACCTGAAACTTATGCAAACTCCCAGGATAAGGCCGACTAGAAACATCAACACCCTTCCCAGCCCGAATCTTATAAGAAAAAATATTAGTAGAATGATTAGTCCCCCTCATCTTGTAAACCTCCAAAAACCGCTCCCTCTCCTTCTTAATCCTCGTAAAATAAAGCAAAATCAAAGAATCAGCCTCAAACTCCAAAATCCTCGAACTCTGCCTCTTATCAATCAAAGGATCCCTCTCATAAATTAAAAGAGAAGTACAAACCCAACTCCTAAGCATAGAAAACAAAGACAAAGTCCCCTCCCTCATAGCAACCTCATTTTCAAACAACATAACAAAAGCAGTAACCGAATCCATAGCAATCCTAGAAATATTCTTCGTAAGAACAATAGACTCAATATCACCACCCCCCTCCTCAAGCATATTCCTAACTTTCTGCGGAGTATAAGACAAAAAGAAAAATTTACCCTCCTCCTCATACTTCTTTAAATCCCAACCAAGCTCCAACATATTCTTATAAAACTCATTCTTCTTCTCCTCAAAAGAAACATACAAAACATTCTCACCATTCTTTATACCCTCAATTAAAAACTGAATAGCAAAAACACTCTTCCCATTCCCGCTTCCACCAACAATAACATTCGTAGAATCCTTACAAAAACCACCCTCAGTAATCTTATCAAGATTCTTAATACCTGTAGAAATCTTTTCAATCTTCAAACTCTTCTTTTTTTTCTTATTACCAGGAGCCAAAATTCCTCCACCAGCATCAGCATCAAATTCCTCAGACTTAGCCTCAATATCCCTAGCCTTCTGCTCAGCCGGAGAAAGAATTTTCTCACTTCCTTTAACCATAAAAATAAAAATAATTTT
>JAKSAU010000371.1 GCA_022361535.1 Desulfobacterales bacterium | reverse complement strand
GTGACCGAAGAAGGAGTCAGTGCATTTCCTGCAGAAGTCACCCCCCAAATGGTGCTCAACTTTGCTGGCGGAGGCGCCTCAGTCAACGTTATCGGCAACCATGCAGGCGCCATAGTAAAAGCAGCCGATATCGGCGTAAATTTCGATTTTGATCCGGACCTGCCCATCTTCCACAAAAAGGTTCGACATGGTACGGCCAATTTCACTAAAGGCCCTGCCATGACCAGGGAAGAAGCTGTCAAGTCCATTGAAGCTGGTATTGAGATTGTCAATGAGCTTAATGATGAAGTCCCTGTAGATCTTCTTGGCACAGGAGATATGGGCATCGGCAACACAACCCCATCCACGGCTATCATTGCTGCATTTTCCGGTCTGCCTGTTGAAACGCTCACTGGCAGAGGCACTGGAATTGACGATGAAGGCCTTGCCAATAAAATAGATGTGATCCAAAAAGGGCTGGACCTAAACAAACCCGATCCCAAGGACCCACTGGATGTACTTGCTAAAGTTGGAGGTCTTGAGATCGGAGGTCTTGCAGGCCTTGTTCTTGGTGCAGCAGCCAAGGGGATTCCCGTAATTTGTGACGGCCTGATCTCCACAGCTGGTGCACTTATTGCCTGTGAACTTGCTCCGGCGGCAAAGCAATATCTGTTTGCCTCCCATAAATCCGTTGAAATCGGACACAAGTATATGCATGACCGTCTGGGGCTTGAACCCCTCATAGATCTTAAATTCCGTTTAGGCGAAGGTACAGGTGCAGCGGTTTGTATGGAGCTGTTAGATCTTGCTACCCGGATTCTGGCGGATATCAAGACTTTTGAGGAAGTTGGAGTCTCCCAGGCTGAATAGTCTGTTTAACTCTGATATTATACAAAACAGCCCCAGACAATGTTAAGTTTGGGGCTGTTACTCACCCTCGATCAATACAATCAAATTAATCCCATTCTTTTAGTACTCAATACGGTAATCATATACTGCCTCGGGTAAAACAGAGGCAAGCCAGTATCACTGTTGGTAAGAATATTGATTGTTTTCATCATTCTAAAAGATCGTTTCTTCTAACCTTAGACTTGTCTTTCTCAATCTGAAAATCGAAGCTCTAAACAACCTCTTTTTTTTTAACACTTTTATTACATCATGTATCTTGACTTAAAATATAATTGTGATTATATAACTATAATTATATAATCACAATTATATTTATCGAGTTCTATATGCCAAACAAAACAAAATACACAAAGGCGGATGTCATCGCAGCCGGGTTAAACCGGCTGGAAAAAGAGGGGTGGGAAGGCCTGACCCCTAAAAAAGTTGCTGCAGAACTAAAGGCCTCGACCATGCCTATCTATTCCCACTTTCCAACAATGGCTCAATTTCGAAAGGCGCTCATGGATGAGGCCTGGCAGATGATGGCAGAGTATGCCCTGGCAAACTACACTTCTGATCCCTGGGTTGATCATGGTGTAGGATATGTGCTTTTTGCAAGGGACAAAGGCCAGCTATTTACTGCCATGCATGCTGAAAATCTGGAAGAAGTACAGACACGGCGTTATCAGTTTTGGAAAACCATTTCAAAAGAGTTGACCGATCATCCCAAGTTTAAAGACATGACACCAGAGCTTGCCGGATGGATCAGAAACATGCGTTCCTTCCTGGTATACGGAATCGCCGTGTCCGTGAACACGGGTCTGACGCCTGTATGGAAAAATGAAGAGGTCATACGCCAGATGATAACACTTTGCAGTGAAGTGCTCATGGAAGGCCTGGTCCAAAAAAAAGACAGGCTGTTCAACACCCTTGACCTGGTGCCTAAAGAAGTCAGGGAGCGGATCAGCGGCATATCCTTAAAGGAGGACTAATGGATAAAAATTTAAAAAAGATACTTTTGTATCTAACAGGCGGGCTGTTTCTAATTTCCAGTCTTGTTGTTATTCCATTTACGGTTCTGGATTCAAAATCCAGGAACTGGCCTACAATTGACGCTGTGATAAAAAACGCAGAGGTTAAAGGCGAACATCTTGGGTCAGATGATCCATTATACATTTTGGACGTGGAATACGAATACCACGTGGGAGACCAATCCTACACGTCCAATAACTACGGTACTCATGACCGCTTGGACAGCAAAATTGAACGCCAGATGATTGATATGAAAAACAACTATCCCGTGGGATCTTCCATCACCGTTGCTTATGACCCGGACAAGCCGGAATATGCCTTAATGAATCCTGGTATCGTATGGTACCATATGACCGGCTTGTCCATCGTGGCGTTTTTCGGTATTTGCTTTTCACTCTGCCTATTTATAAAAGGTCATTCACCTGATGAGGTTACTTCTCCTGGCGTGACCATTTGATGATCGGTGAAAGCCAGATATCATCCGGAGTAAAAAAGAGCCGATGACCGGCATTGCTTCCAATCTGTATCTCTGTTTTAATAAGGCCATCCGACGCTTTTGAGAATGCATCTTTACAACTTCCGGCAACCTTATCTGATGATGCGTAAATAGATAGCACTCTGCCTTTAACTTTTGAAAAATCCGGATACAGATCGTACTTTTTGATTCCTGCAATCTCACAACCGGCCATGACAACGAAGTTAATTTCGGGATTGCTCAGTTGCGATGCAACACAAAGAACAATCGCACCACCCTTTGAATGTCCTGATACGGTTATATTTTCTGGCGGTACTCCTGATTTCAGGAGCGTTTTAACTTGATTTGCAGTTTTTTCTGCATAGGTGCAGGGAATTATTTTTCCGGTTCTGATTTCACTGATGACACTGAAGCCCTTATCAGAAAAGGCCTTTAAAATATCCTCGTAATGGCAATCACCGTCAGGTCCTTTTGTCTCTACATAATAGTTATGAAGGAAAAAAAGATATTTTTCAGATGGATCAGCCTGCTGCGGCATATCATATGATGATTGCCCACAAATTACTGATGGGATAAAAATTAGCGAAGAAAAAATCAAAAGACCTAACACCATATAAAAGTTAAAATTTGAGTGAGTTTTCATGGCAGTGCCTCCTTATACTTTATAGAATGATCCCCTGCAATGATGCTGTATATTTGTTACTTGATCTAAAGAAAAAAAACTTGTCCGATATTGCGAATCTCAATACGAACTTCATCGTACAGCAGTATTGTTTTCTATTGGATGGGAATAAGCAGGTATGATTTAAGAGGCAGTTCGCTGTCCGTTTCTGATGGATCCAAATGTATTTCCAAAGGGGGAAGGTCGCGAAGTATTACCCCGCTTTTTGGTAACCAGTTCATATAGGCCTGATTCCAGGTTTGCATTATAAAATCGTAGGATCCAAAATGACTGAATATGGCGTATTTGCCAGGAGGAAAAATAAAGTATTGAAAGTTTTCTGCCAATTGGGTGTCTTTTTTCAAAATAGCACCCACATAATCTGTTGCTTCGCTATCTTTTACTTTTCGAGGTCGAGTTGGATAGATGCTTATATAATTTCCCATGAGACCATTCAGACCATGATGGTTTACTTTTTTTCTAAAGTTTTCATAGGCCTTAAGATTGCTTGAAAGGAAATTTCCGTTAACAACCCCTTTGTTTTTAATACAAATCATTTTAGTTGCCTCCAGTTTCCTTATGGCAGGCACAGGTAAAAACCTGGATCGGCTCCGGTTTCCGGTTATGGACCTAAACGGATGATTTGTCCTGCAATATTGCTCATGGGTTATATCGTCACGGAATTGTCTGGGAGATATACCAAAATGCTTTTTAAAGACCTTGCAAAAAGAGCTTGGCGTTTCGTAAGCTACACCCAATGCGATATCGGTTACACTCTTTTTCTGCTTCAAAAGATAAAAACCTGCTCGTTCCATTTTTTTACGGATAACATATTGCTGAGGAGTTTCTCCCATAAGAGATTCAAAAACACGGAGAAAATGGAATGGAGAAAAGCAGGCAACCTCTGACAGATGGTCCAGACGGAGTTGTGCACCAAGATTTTCATTAATATAGATCACAACGCGCTGAACACGTTGACGGTGATCGATGATGGTATCCTTAGACAGCATGCGTTTAATTGATTCTGATGTCTTTAGTTTATTGATTGTAAGATCATATCAGGTTTATAAAACCAAAATATGATTAAACTGTTTTAAAATCAAATAGTTTTCGAAAAGAACTTTTTCTGTGGCTGTCATGATTCTATAGCAGGAGTCATTGAAAATGACATTTTTTTATAGTAGGTTATGAGCGTTGCAATTCCTGCCCAATGAGTTCGTGCTAATCGCTGAAGAACAGTCATCTTGTCAACCATTCAAATCAAGGAGGTGTATCCATGACGTCGCCGTTTGACAAACAAACCAAGGACCCGGCCGTAGCCCAGATGCTTGCCAAAGCAGAAGAACAGGGCATTAAAACTGTCTGGGATCGTTACCAAGCCATGTTACCCCAATGCGGATTCGGTGAGACAGGGCTCTGTTGTCGACATTGTTTGCAAGGCCCTTGTCGTATCAACCCCTTTGAAGAAGGCCAGGAAACAGGAATCTGCGGTGCCACCGCCGATGTCATGGTTGCAAGAGGGCTTGACCGTGCCATAGCCGCAGGTACCGCTGCCCATTCAGGCCATGCCAAACACCTGGCTCATACCATGTTAAAAATGACCAAAGGAGACGCGCCGGACTACCAGGTAACCGATTCTGCCAAGCTTCACAAGGTGGCGAACCGCCTTGGTATTGAAACCGAAAATCGTGAAATCAATGATATCGCAGCAGATGTTGCATCTGCTGCATTGGCGGACTTCCACGAAAAAGAGACCCCGGTGCTTTGGGCGGCAGGTGTGGTCACACCAGGCCGGGTTAAAGTGTTGTCAGACCTTGGTGTCGTTCCCAAGGGTATTGACCATGAAGTATCCGAAATCATGCACAGGACCCTTTATGGTGTAGATGCGGACCCTGTCAACTTGCTTCTTGGTGGCCTGCGCTGCGGTGTGGCCGATCTGGCAGGCTGTTACATGGGAACAGACTTAGCCGATATTCTTTTCGGTACACCAACGCCCCTGGCTACGACAGCCAATATGGGGTCTCTTAAGGCCGATCATGTAAACATAGCCTGCCACGGCCATAACCCTGTATTGTCAGAGATTATCGTAAAAATGGCAGGAGAAATGAGAGCTGATGCAGAAGCAGCAGGTGCTGCAGGTATTAATGTTGTGGGCATCTGCTGCACAGGAAACGAACTCATGGAACGCCACGGCATACCGTCCTGCACCCATTCAATAAGTCAGGAAATGGCCCTGCTAACAGGCGCATTAGACGCCATGATTGTAGATTACCAGTGTATTATGCCATCTGTCGCGTCTGTGGCCGAATGTATGGGTACTAAGGTTATCACCACTATGGATATTTGCAAAATCACCGGTGCAGACCATATCGAGGTAAAAGACGAAACAGCCTGTAAAAATGCACGCCAGGCCATAGAATCCGCTATAGCCATCTTTAAGTCCCGTAAAAATAAACCTTTGTTCATACCTGAAATCCAAAATACAGTGGTGGCAGGATTTTCCACAGAATCTGTTGTTGCGGCATTAGCCAAACTGAATCTGGATGATCCGCTAAAACCCTTGGTGGACAGTATTAAAACCGGTGCCATAAAAGGGGTCTGCCTTTTTGCCGGATGCAACAACGTAAAAATCGCCCAAGATGCAAATTATACTGCCATGGCAGCCAAGCTGCTCAAGGAAAATGTTTTGGTTCTGGCCACAGGCTGCGGGGCCGGTTCTCTCATGCGCCATGATTTTCTGGATCCGGCTAAAACAAAGGAACTTTGCGGGGAGAGCCTTTATGCCGTACTTAACGCCATTGGAGAGGCCAATGGCCTGGGTGGTCCTCTGCCACCTGTACTCCACCTGGGATCTTGCGTTGATAATTCCAGGGCTGTGGAAATCGCTGTGGCAATTGCCAATTACCTGGGTGTAGATATCGACCAGTTACCAGTGGTCGCATCTGCCCCTGAAGCCACAAGCGAGAAAGCTATCTCCATTGGTTGCTATGCTGTGGCAGCCGGGCTTCCCACGCACGTAGGTGTGATGCTGCCTGTGTTAGGCAGTCCTTTGGTAACCCAGGTCCTCACTGAAGGCCTCAAAGAGCTTACCGGCGGATATTTTGTTGTAGAACCAGACCCGCATGCAGCAGCAGACAAAATGCTTTCAGCTATTGAAGAACGCCGCAAAGGCTTAGGGCTTGAATAAAGAAAGGAGCTGCCATGTCGACATTCAAAGAAATATTTGTGAAAACCGAAATATGTACCGGCTGCAGGTCCTGCCAACTGGCCTGTGCCATTGAGCACTCTGAAACAAAAAACTTGTTTGCAGCCCTTTTAGAATCACCTGCCCCAAAATCAAGGGTATATGTGGAGTGGCTGGATTCGGGAGACAAGGTGCCGGTGCTCTGCCGTCATTGCGAAGATGCG
>JAKSAU010000233.1 GCA_022361535.1 Desulfobacterales bacterium | reverse complement strand
GATTCTATTTCACTCAGTATGTCCAATACTGGACTTCTGACAGTTTTAATGACAGTGACGGTAATGATCTGCTTCCCTCTTCTGCTGACGAAGACTTGGAAGCCTGGATAAGTTTGTCTCAATTCATTTATCAGTCTGATCAGAAATTACTCTTTAACGGGAAGTGGGGATTGGATGTAATTGTTCCAATGGTACATCTTGATCTCAGTTATGGTACTGGCAATTCAGCATATCCACAGGACAACGGCGGAGGAATCGGAGATATACTTGTTGGACCTTATCTGCAATGGGATCCGGTCATGGGAAAAAACGGTCCTGTATTCATGCACAGAATTGAACTACAAATGATTTTTCCAACAGGAAAATATGACGATGACAGAGAGCTTAATCCTGGCAGTAACTTTTTCTCCTTTAATCCATATTGGGCGGCAACCGTGTTTCTTACCCCGAGACTGACAGCTTCCACCCGTATTCATTATTTGTGGAATGCAGAGAATGATGACCCAGGAAGAGTCTACAGGGGGATGGGTGCTGATGATACACAAGCAGGGCAAGCCATTCATGCCAATTTTGCCATGGCCTATGAAGTACTTCCCAAACGTCTTCGGTTGGGGATAAATGGATATTACCTGAAACAAATTACGGATACCCAGATGAATGGAGATGATGTGGATGATACCAGGGAACAAGTTTTAGGTATCGGACCTGGTCTTGTATATCATTTTTCCCAGGACAACCATCTATTTATCAATACCTATTTTGAAACGTCTGCCGAGAACAGGCCCGAAGGCCACAGAATCAATATCAGATGGGTCCACCACTTTTGATATATAAATTATACTAAACGAAAAAGCCGGGGCATTTGTTATGCTCCGGCTTTTTGTTTTTCAACGATAGTAGAAGCTGACAGTTACTCTTTCTTTTGGATAGTGCGTAACGAATCATTCTCACGGTCTTTTTTCAGGGGCGCGATTTGTTTATCCTCTAAATTAATTAAGCTTCATATCTGGATTAACTGATTCTATGTGCTGCAGTTTCTGCACCTTTTGGGGCCCTGCTTTTTTCAGGAACAAACTGCAATCCGAACTCTTCCATTTCATAGATACAGATACCGTCAACACATAGTGCGCCGTCTGCAATAATACTGTATGTTCCGTCTTCTAATTCTTGTATTTGCTTGATATGCGCCTGGACAATAATGGTTTTATTATCAGGGATGATTTGTCCGCGGTAAATCCATCCATGAGGTTGGTTTTCAGTAATAACAGGTTGGTATTTTTCCGGGTTGATATCATATTTTTTAATCAGAAAAAATCTAAGCAGCTGTAGAAAGGACTCCACACCTAATGAACCGGGGCATACCGGGTCCTGGTAAAAATGGGCATCGAAAAACCATTCTGCATCATCAACTTGTTTAATACCTTGAATTAATCCCCGGTCATACAATCCGCCCTCAAATTCCATATGGGTGACAGCATCAATCATCATCAACGATTTGGCCGGCATGCCGGTATTGGGGCTTGTTAACGTGTCTTCCGGGGTAATGGGAGCGTCTGCCGTAAACGTTTTGACTGGTTCCCGGGAATTGTCTGACAGCACTTTGTAGCGGCTGCTGCTCCTTATACCCACTTGGTTGGCCAAGGCTTCACTTGTAAAGAATCCAAAATTGGTTGTGCCTTGGTAGACCATTTCTCCACCACAAAGTACTTCCATATCAAAATCCTGGATAATCATGCCACCTGCTTGAGATACGTCTGTCATCCTGGCCCGGATGGTTAGTTTGCCGAACTTGTTTGTTGGATTTTTTAATAAGGTTGCTTTGCCTCCAAGGTTTCTGAAATGCAGCCGGTCTTCACTTTTCAGGGCAGAACCGGCATAGGCGGCCAGCCATCCACAGGGCTGCAAGGCAATTTCCAGTAGAATACAAAAAGGCATAGCTGACGTACGGTTTGCTTCAAAATACCATTCGTGTTCAGGGATCTCATAAGTGGATTCTATCCACCCGCCTGGTGCCATTTCCCATGGAGAATGATCAGCCTTCATTACAGCATCCATGAAAAAATATGGTGGTCGGGGTAACCTTGCAATTTCTCTTTTTTCATCAAATATTTTATAGGGTTCGCCAAATGCTTGGGACGGATTTCCCTGGGCAAAGGCAAGAATTCTCTCTTTATTGAACAATGGTTCCGGCTTGAATTTATTCTTAAGTCCGGAATCAATAAACGCTTCAAAGCCCATGATACTAGCTATTACAGTATCTGTTTCATCAAGGAAGGTAAAATAACCCTGGATCTTGTGCTGTGTCTGTTCATTTACTGTAAACAGAATGCGAATATTTCCTTTTTGCTCCGGGTAAGAGGCATAAATTCTAAGGTTGGCAAAAAAGCTGGGCAGGCATACCTCTTGCCGTGAATGGTGAGTCCATAAAATGGCTGCCTGGAATGCAGCATCAAGGAGCATCGGATCTATTGTCCAGGTTTTGCTGTGGGGTGACCTATACCATTTTTGTAAGGACTGTGCCGGGGTGGCTGTCACTTCAATCCCTTTTTCTGAAACCCCTTTTATTTCTGTGATCCTCCGAAGATCGCCGGTATGAAATAGTATTTGCTCATAGGCTTCTTCTACAGAAATCCCGTAAGGCTTTAAATCCATAAATGCAGCCTGAGATAATACAGGTGGGGAAGAAAGCCTGTTTTCAAGGATCACATCTCCTTGAGCATGAATCAGATGGCTTTCATGGTCACTTTGGGAAGTAAGTGTTGATGGTGATGTGAAAAACGAATCTTTCGGGATACATTTACCAAGATTAATATGAACATCTACCTCTTTATCTCCAGGAGAAATCCCTTTTAAGAGGCGCATGCCGTCAATACCGGCAAAGTGCAGACCCGGATTGTTTTTTTCTGCGGCACAAGCCATGAGATCTACCATCATGGCAAAAGGGACAACAGGTTCATGGTTTATTTTATGATCGTTTATGATTGGGCTTGATGCCACACCCAAGGTCTGCTTAAGAGCTTTGTTTAAAACCGGCTCTTTGCGCGGGGATGAAGGGTTCATGGTGCCGCCGATCACAACTTCCACGCATTCGGGATCAGGGTTTCCCATCTCTGTTATTAACTGATCAGCGCCTTGGGCCAATGGAATGAGGGTTACCCCTCTTCTTGAAAACTCTCGTTTTAGTTCAGGTGTGACCATGCCGCCGTCCCAGGGGCCCCAGTTAACAGATATCACTCGGTAATTTGCGTTTGCCTGGGCTTTTGCTTGGGCTGTCTTGTTTAGAACCTCATTTGCCATGGCATAATCGCATTGTCCCGGGTTCCCCATTCTGGCAGCTATGGAAGAGAACAGAACCAGATACTTTAAATGCTCTTCATTTACTGCATCAAGAAGAGCGTGGAGTCCTTTAACTTTAGTTTTAAATACCCGTGAAAACTGGTCAGGTGTTTTTTCGGCAATCAGCTTGTCTTCCAATACCCCTGCGCCATGGATAACTGCCGTAACAGGTCCAAGATCTTTGGTTACTTTACTTAAGACTTCATTTATCTGGTCATTGTTCCGGATATCTACTGAATGGTATTGGACTTGGGAAGACCAAGCAGCAATACGGTCAATATTATTTTGGATACTGCGGTTTGAGATGATTTTTTTGAATTCGGTTTCAACCTGGACCGGTGTGGGTTTTTTCCCATCAAATCCATGGGTGAGAATCGCTCTTTTCATCTCGGCAGGATCGTTGATCTCTTTTATCCAGTCCGGTTCGGAAAACGGAGCAGGAGATCGTCCCAGAAGGATAATTTTAGGAGAACAGGCTTTGGCAATGGCAAGAGCGCATTCAGCTGTCACGCCTTTGGCTCCGCCTGTAATCACGACAACATCATCGCTGTCCATCTGAAGCGGTTCCTGGTTGATTTGAGATGGTGTTAGAGCCGGGATGATGCACTTTTCACCGTTCAATCCCATCTCTACTGCTCCGTGGGTCATCATCAGTGAAACAGCCGCTTCGCTATTGGAAAACACTTCATTTATATCGGCAGGCAGGTCAAGCGCCCTGCATAGAACGTTCTTCCATTCCAGGTCTGCGGTTTTTGCTAAACCTGCCAGCCCTCCATATACAGGGCTAACGTTTTGAGAAATATTTTCGAATCCAAAACTTCCCCCGGAAAAGCTTAAACAGGCCATAAACGCCCCTGTTTCCTTAGCGGCATTTTCCAGATGGCCTGCATTGCTTTTTGCCAGGCAAAATGCGTTTAAAAGAAAGCTTTGTGCCGTTTCGTCATCTGGCGCCTCATGAGCATCGGGTATGATGACAAGACCTGCGGCATCAGGCAGTTCCGGGGTGTCCGTTGAACTTAGATCTATAAGTTCTGCCTTGATACCCTGTTGTTTAAATTCATTTTGGAAGGCTTCTGCTACACCGGCAGCATCCCGTGTCAAATAAACGGTTTTATTGGAAGAAATCTGAATCCTTGCTCCATTATAAAACCGGACCTGATTTGTAGGGTATGAGGTTAGGGATACGGTTTGTCTAAGCAAAGGCCCCTGAGGCGCCGGTAAGTCAGTGTTATTTTCAGGGGCCTGTAATGGTAAGGAATCCGAAGTTAGGTCTTCATGCGAAGTTTTTTTTTTGCCGGTTTCAGATGAAACCGTTTGTTCTTCAGGGATAAGGAATTGGACAATATCTTGTATCGTTTTTAATGACCCCATGTCATCAGGGGACAAGGCCTTCATATCGGGCAGTTCCTGCTCCATCCGTGAAAGAATTTCAACGCGTTTGATTGAATCTATGCCTAAATCAGATTCAAGATTCATTTCAGGTTCAAGCATTTCTTTAGGGAACCCGGTCAATTCGCTGATAATTGAGACAAGGACAGCAGAGATATCATGGCCGTTCTTGGCGCTATCCTGTTTGACTGCCGGTTCATTTACCTGGCTGCTTTCTTTTGTTTGAGGTGAAGCTGCGATTGTCTGGCTTCCTGCCTGAGTCTCTTCCATAGCCCGGCAGATATCGTCCAAAGTGCGAACCGATGACAGGTGCTCTGTTGACAGGTTTGATCCGTCAGGTATTGCTTTTTCGAGTTCGGAAATAATCTCAACCTTTTTAATGGAGTCAATACCCAGGTCGGATTCGATATCCATTTCAGGCTCAAGCATTTCAACGGGGAATCCGGTTAACCTGCTGACTGTTTCAAACAAAATAGGCTGTATATCTTTTTTTGCAGCACTGCTTGGCTCTTCATTTATCGAAGGTGCTGATGAGGCTGCTGTTGGATGATCTATGTCGTTTTGGGGGACGGGTTGAGACGTTATCTCAGGTTGAGGCTGCTCCCATGTGGTTTCATGACTCACGGTTTTATTCTGTGCAGGTACCTGTGTTTCAACAGGAGTCTGTACCGGTTCTGTGGAAACAGAAGGCTGAGTATACTGTGGGACAGCATTGCTTTGTATTGATACACTTCCCCGGGTCTGTGCCATCATCTCCGCCAGGGTCTGGCTGGCCTGTGCCTGAGTTTCCAAAAATTTTTCGTGGGCTCTGGCTGTCTGGGCCTGAAGCTGCTGCATGGTTTCAAGTCCTTTTTGCAGCAGGGCAACGTTTCCTGTAGGCTGTGTATTGTTCCCCGGAGTTGGTTGGGGTTGCATAGTATGTTTGGGTTGCCGGGGTTGGGTGTCTGGAGAGGGTGTCATAGTTGTTCCTTGTTTCTCAAATTGATCCTTTTGGGATACCTCTTCAATATAATGAGCCGTTTGTTTGGCTTGAGATTGTTTCTCAACGGTGTGTGACTCTTTTTTCTTGGCCAATGGAATATCAACCGGAGCAGGCTTTGGGTTTGCACCGTTAAGCATAATGGTCATTCGTTTTGGGACAGGTTTTACAGCAGCGTCTTCCCAGGCGGTCAGATCCAAAGAATGCCCTTGTGCAGCAAGGGTACATAAAACTTTGGCCAGGTCCAGAATGCCTTTGCTTTTCCCTGCGGCTTGATCAACACTGCACGTATGTATGTTCTTGCCTTTTAGAATAGATTTAATCAGACCTGAAAGAACCGATTTGGGGCCTACTTCGACAAAAGTTGTGACCCCGTTTTCATTCATGTATTCAATATTTTCAATGAAATTGACAGGGTGCATCAATTGATGCCCCAATACTTTCTTGATGTGTTCCGGATCGTGCGGATAGGATGTCCCTGTGGTATTGGACATAACTGGAATTTTTCCGGTATTCAAAACCGTTTTATCCACATCTGCCTTAAAAGGTGTTGCAGCTCTTTCTACCAGATGGCTGTGAAATGCGGCCGCCACAGGAAGTTTAACGGCCCTCATTTTCTTTTCCTTGCAAAGGGCTGCTGCCTTGTCAATCTCATCAGTGCTGCCGGACAATACCCCCTGGGTAGGGCTGTTTTTGTTCGCAAGCACTAGGTTAAGACCCGAGTCAT
Organism: Desulfobacterales bacterium; assembly: GCA_022361535.1. Next base: position 3,270 of record JAKSAU010000233.1, on the reverse strand, counting down.
CAATCAGTTCTTGGATTTTTTCGATCGGAGCCTTTACGGCCAGCATGGTACCGGCATCACCGCTTTGTTTGCCTGCATCAGCCATGTGCTGGCCCCTTGCTGCAGCCAGGGTAAGGAAATCCTCTTCTTTAAGCCATCCGGCACCATATAGGGCTGACAACTCTCCAAAGCTGTGACCGCAGGTCATTTGCGAGGTGATGTTAAACCGCTTAAGTATCCGGGTCATGGCAAGAGAGACTGCTCCAATTGCCGGTTGTGCAATACGGGTATCCCGTAACTTTGCCTCTGCCTGTTTTTTATCCTGAACATGTTCGGGCAATGGGAAAATAAACTCTGACAATGCAGGATTGTCTTTTCCATCAGCGCCTTTTTGCATAGTGTCTTGGGCAAGAGTTAATGCTTCCATGGCTTCAGGGAACATGGCAATAATATCTTTTGCCATACCAGTATACTGGCTGCCCTGGCCGGGAAATACGAACCCGAGTTTTCCGGAAGGCTTTCCAGTGCCAAAGAAAACCTGGGAATCAGATACCAAATCCCCTTCTACAACCTTTTGTGCTTTTTCCATCATAGAGGAAAAATCGTTTGATCTATCGATCAGGACCAATACCCTGCAGACATCGGTTGGATCGAATGTTTTCCTGGATTCAAAAGCCTGCCAGGCAATGGCTTGGGTAAATGCGGCCTGATCATTTGTGTCATAGGATAGGACAGTGTCGGCAATGTTTTTAAGTTTATCTGTTAACTGCATTTTATCTTTGGCAGATACTGCTATAATCTGCGCAGAACCGTCCCAGGAGACATGGTCTTTTTGAGGCGTGTACTCCTCGAGTACAGCATGAAAATTTGAGCCGCCAAAACCAAAGGCGGAAATACCTGAGCGCCTTGGTGATACAGCATCGGTTTTGGGAACCCATGGTTTCGCGTTGTTATTCAGGTAAAATGCCGATGAATTGATGTCCAGTTCCGGATCCGGTGTGTTCGCCTTTAATGTGGGCGGAATAACTTTATGGTGAAGGGACAAAGCGGTTTTTATAATTCCCGCAGCACCTGCAGCCGCCTTGGTATGTCCGATCATTGATTTCACCGAGCCAATGGCTGTTGTATTGGTACGGCGAGCATCTTTAAACAGTTCTTTTAATGCGGTGAACTCTACCTTATCTCCAACCCGTGTCCCTGTACCGTGTGCTTCTATCAATGATACAGTTGCCGGGTCAACTCCCGCTTTTTCATACGCCGCTTTTAACGCTTTTAACTGTCCTTTGGATTCCGGTGCATATATGGCAGAGGTTTTACCGTCACTTGCCGTACCAACACCTTTGATTACGGCATAGATGCGGTCATTGTCACGTTCCGCATCAGATAGACGCTTGAGAACCAGCATGCCGATGCCTTCTCCTAAGACTGTACCGTCAGCATCTTTTGAAAACGGTTTGGCATCACTGGTATGGGAAAGAACACCGGTTTTGGAAAAGCACATGTGCATGAAAATATCGTTGAGTGTATCTACGCCGCCTGTGATAGACATGTCACACCTGCCGGTTTCAAGTTCCATTATGGCGGTATGGATCGCGGACAATGAACTTGCACATGCGGCATCAGACACGCAGTTTGTGCCGGACAGGTTCAACCGGTTGGCAATTCGTCCTGCAACCACATTACCTAAAAGACCTGGAAAAGAATTCTCCTGCCATTGGACATAGGAACTGCTGATACGTGCCAGGATTTCATCTCTTTTTTCAGGGTCAAGTTGTGCATCTTCAAGGGCTTTTTTCCACAATGGGTGACCAAGGCGGGCGCCTAAAGGAATAACCAGCTCCTGGGTGCCTGTGACCCCAAGGACAACGTTGACTTTTCTATTTTGCAGATCCGTATGACCGACAGGGTAACCGGCATCTTCAAGGGCCATCCGTGCCACTTCAAGCCCCAACAACTGGGAGGTGTCAGTGGCACCTAAATTGTTGGGCGGAATACCGTAGCTCAGCGGGTCGAAGGCAATGTCCGGAATAAAACCGCCACGTTCGCAGTACGTACGGTCCGGGCTTGACGGGTTTGAATCATAATAATCTTTGAGCTGCCAGTGGGTCTTTTCCGGGATCGGGCGGATGGCATCAATCCCGTTGAAGAGCAAATGCCAGTATTCTTTAAGGTTCCGGGATTCGGGAAAAATGCAGCCCATACCGATGATGGCAATGGGCTGGCCGTCTGTTTCTTTGTATATGCGTGGTCCGGGTGTCATGGATGAATCGTATGGTTGTATTTCAGTTAAAAAATTAAACTGAATATACTAGTGACGGGGCACCGGAATCATCCATTGACAAAGGAATTGACAAAAGTTTTACATATCAGACACTTTATGAAAACAAGGAAAAGATCTGTTCTTTTTTCACTGGAAAGTATCTGCCTGCATTTGGCGGAAGCTCCATGCCTTGGGACCTTAAAAATGAGGTTCGCATGCAGATACAAGCTCCTGTCAGCAGATTCAGGGCAATTTCAGAGGCAAACCGGTTTTCGTGGGATTCTAAAAAGCTTCCCTTTACCCACTGGTTGAATGCACCCATTGCAGGTCCACACCAGACCTGGTAGTCCATCCGCCGCTTCGGATCTCCTTGAATGGCCCACCTGGATGACTGTCCCAGATAAGATCTGAACACAAGAGCCATCTTGTGTTTCGGGTCCTGCTCAGCTTTTTGGATTTCTGTTTTGTTTCCCCGGTTTACAAAAAACGCCCGTGTAGACTGCCAGGCGTCTTCAAATGTGGAGAATAAAAACCGTTCCTGGATTTCCTTTTGGGCCTTTTCCGGCAGGTCTTCAAACCTGTCATATGTTTTATACAGTTGATATAATTTTTCCGCTCGCACGGCAAACAGGGTTCCTCGCTTCAAGACCTGGACCCGCGCGCCGATTTCAAACATGTCTGCTGCCGGCGCCATGGCCACATCTGCTTGTTCCGCCTGGCAAAGCAGTTTTCTGACTTCTTCACAGACACCTGCTTCCACACAAGACTGGTTGATAGATCCCGTCAAGATGTAAGCCGCACCCATACCGAATGCAGCTGCAGCTGATTCCGGGGTGGCGATCCCGCCGGCAAGCCCAACACAAAGCGGTGTTGAATATCCGTAAGTTTCCATGAATTCGTTTTTCAAGGCGATCATGGTCGGAAGCAGGGCTAAGGCCGGCCTATTATCCGTATGGCCGCCTGAATCCGCTTCCGCTGTCAGGTCTTGCGCCATAGGAATATGCTGGGACAGTTCAGCCTCTTCATTTGTG
>JAKSAU010000806.1 GCA_022361535.1 Desulfobacterales bacterium | reverse complement strand
CTGGCCGGGCTTGCCTGTGGGCAGCTCTGCCTGACCCTCAAAGGTGTACTGAAAATCATTCACAAAGAGGCCGTTCAGTCCCTCCATCTGCGAATAGGGGCCCAGCTCTCTGCCCTCGCTGGTTGAATCAAAGAGAAAACGGGACTCAGCCAGGTCAACCTCGAGCTTTACCACATCGCCATTTATGACCTTTCCCAGGTACAGGGCCCGGTCCAGTTCACCCTCGTTTGAAAGGCGGTTCCACCGGGTATTGAGGTAGAGGTACTGGCCAGACTGCAGCGGATCAAAGGCAAAGCCCCTGAAGTGCTGGTTAAAGTCCTGGACATCAACAAAGATGATCTCAAAGCGGTCGCCGGCCCAGATGGGATCATTGATGTCACCGTTAAAGAACTTGCCGTTGTGGAGTATGACCCAGTACTTCATACTGTTGATCTCTTCCTCTGTCATGATGCCGTTGGGGTCATAGGCAGTGTTGTCATCAGGGTTAAAGGGATTCCACTTAACGTGTTCACCGATGCGCTTTATGGTCTCTATGCGCCTGGTTATCGCTTTGATTGAACCGTCTGTTGTGTCTGTCTCGTAGACCTGGTACTCCTTTACATAGGTCTCAAAGGCGTTCCACGAGTTGCCCTCTGTGTTGGCTGAGTACTGGTGCTCGCTGTCTCCGGTCTTCCATCTGAGGCCTGCGTCAGGCACGGTCAGTTCACTGTCCACCCATTCCTCCTGCTGGCCCACGCGCTTCTTAAATATATTGAAGAGGGCCTTTTTAAGAGAGACTCCAGGCACAATGTTTCCGCTGCTGTCAACATCAAAGGCACAGACCCGGTGAATGTCCCGGACCTCTTTTCCCATTATCTTGATTGTGGCTGTTCTGCCCTTGGCGCTCTCTTCAACTATTTTGAGGTTATTGACCCCGGGATTGTAGTTGCTGTCACTGACCCGTGAAAGGTCATAGCTCACCACGTGTACCTGGGGCACATAGCCATTGGCCAGGGCATTCTTCACCTCTGCTGTGTTAAGGCCGCTGATCTCAATGGTATAGGGTCCAAACTCCTCTCCGCCGTAGATGTCCTGTT
>JAKSAU010000796.1 GCA_022361535.1 Desulfobacterales bacterium | reverse complement strand
TATTTGTGGTATCCCACGCAGAAATAGTGGATGACATCAATCTCCAGGCCGTTGGAAAGGTAAGTTTGAAAGATGAATAAGAAAATTTTTCGGGCGCCCAATATTCAAGATGCCCTTGCCAGTATTAAAGAGGAAATGGGATCAGATGCAATGATTCTCTCCACCCGTAAGGTTGCCAAATCCCCTAAGGATCCCTATGCCAAACAGATGTTTGAGGTAGAAGCCGGACTCAAAGTGAAAAATGAGGAACCTGTGCAGGCAGGGGAACCCATGGACATGGACGGCTTGAAATCCGATATAGCTGAAATCAAGGATATGATTTCCATTGCAGGTTTTGGTTCCGGTATGCAGTCTATTCTATGCCGACACTTTGAATCGGTTGGGGTACTGGCCTCATTATTAAGAAGCGGGGTGAGTGAGCGTCTTGCTGCAGGACTCATAGAGAGGGCTGCAGAGGGTATGAAGCCTGGTCTGGACCAAGCCCAGCAAGTAAGAGTGCTTAAGAAAAAAGTTATGCAGCTTTGTCTGGATCGGCTACACACCAAAGATTATTTTAACAGGAACAATAGTTCAGGTGTGCCTCATGTAGCAGCTTTTGTGGGACCTACGGGTGTAGGTAAAACAACCACCATCGCAAAATTGGCCGCATTTTTAACCTTTAACAGGAAGATGAAAGTTGGGCTGATATCCATTGATAACTACAGGATCGGTGCTTTTGAACAACTTAAAGCCTATGCCGGAATCATGGGTTTGGTATGTGTACCGGCGTTCTCAAGCCAGGACTTGTCCTGTGCCCTGGACCGGATGAAATCCATGGATATGGTGCTCATTGATACCGCCGGCCACAGTCATTATGATAAAGAAAAAATTGATGAAATCCTTGAATTGATTAAGAATGATTTCAAGATCTCGGTTCATTTAACCTTGAGTGTTACTTCTGAATTGATTAATATGAAGGAAGCGGCATCTGCTTTTTCCGTATTTAATCCAGATACCTACGTATTTACAAAAATTGATGAAACTAAAAGATGCGGTAAAATTCTTGACCAGGTGACCAACTTTGACAGGCCAGTGTCTTTAATTACAAACGGGCAGAAGGTGCCCGAAGATTTAATGGTTCCAAATAAACAGGAGCTTCTTAAAATAATCTTTGGAAAAAGCCCCAAAGGAGATTAGGTGGATCAGGCAAAAGGACTTCGACAAATGGCCAGGACAACAGCTATGGAAAAGCAAAAAGCAAACGCGGGATCCCCGGGTAAAAAATATCCTAAAGTGGTAGCCGTGACCAGCGGCAAAGGCGGTGTAGGGAAAACCAATATTGTGGGTAACCTGGCCGTGGCCATGAGCCGCCTTGGAAAACGGGTGGTTATCATCGATGCTGACGTCGGCTTGGCCAATATTGATATCGTATTTAATCTGAGGCCTCAATATAATATCCGCCACGTGGTATCCGGAGAAAAATCTCTGGATGAAGTGATGGTGAAAACAGAACATGGGATCAGTATCCTTCCGGGAGGTTCCGGGTTTGCCGATCTGACAAGCCTCAATGAAGGTGAAAAGCTGACCCTGCTCAGTGAGTTTGAAACCCTGGCGGACAAAGCTGATATCATTTTTTTAGATACAGGGGCAGGTATTTCGTCCAACGTCCTTTATTTTAATGCTGCTTCAGACGAATGTCTTGTGGTGGCGACCTCGGAACCCACATCCATTACCGATGCGTATGCATTGATGAAGGTTATGTCCCAGGAATACGGCACCCGGTTTTTTAAACTGGTTGTAAATATGGTAGAAAACGAAGCCGCTGCCAAACGGGTTTATGCCTCACTGAGCAACGCCCTGGATAAATTCCTAAAGAACGTGGTATTGGAATATTCAGGATGTATCCCATTTGATTTGTCCCTGCAGAAGGCAGTCCGAAACCGGAGTATTCTTTTAGATACAATTCCCGGAACTCCTGCAGGGGATTCAATGGCGACACTTGCAAGAAGACTGGTTAATGACGGGCGGACAAACCACTCTGAAGGAAATCTTACTTTTTTTATGAACCGGGTATTTGACGCTGTCCAATAATTTAAGGAACCCTTTAAAAAAGAGATGAAAAAACAGCAGAAACAAGAGGGGAAAGTCAGAGAAGCCTGGCGTCAGGAAAGTATAGTGGAATATGCTTACCTGGTTCGGCACATCGCTTCCCGGTTTTCCATGCGACTTCCGTCAAGCGTACTTTTTGACGAGTTAATGTCGGCAGGGTCCCTCGGACTCATCGATGCTGTGGATAAGTTTGATCCGGGCAAGCATGTGAGTCTGAAAACCTATGCCCAGTATCGTATCAAAGGGGCAATCCTGGACGAGTTGCGAAGCATGGATACCTATTCGAGATCCATGCGTAAAAAAATTCAGGACATTAGCCGGATCACCAAACAGATTGAAGATGAAAAAGGTGGTCCTGCAGATGATGAGGAAATCTGCGAAGGACTTGGTGTGGATCTGGAAACCTATCATAACATGTTGACAGATATCCACGGTGCTGCAGTTCTCAGCCTGGATGAATTTATAAAAACAAAAAAGAACGACACCTATTCGCAAACCCGTTTTCAGGCCGGAGTAAAGGGAGATACCACACCTTCCGATGAGTTTGACAGGGCCGAACTCAAACACGTCCTTGCCGAGACCATTAAAACGCTGACTGAAAAAGAACAGATTGTTGTTTCACTTTATTATTATGAAGAATTGACCTTAAAGGAGATCGGTGAGGTGTTGTCCCTGACCGAATCCCGGATCTGTCAAATACATACGGCGGTTCTGATAAAATTAAAGGCCAGACTGGAAACATACGGAAGATAATTAACAGGGGGCATCATGGCTGATCCAACATTAGAAGAAGAAAGCTTAATTTCCCAGGATGATATTGACAAACTCCTGGATGCATCTTCCATTGAAGAAGCTGAGGAGCAGATTGATGCAGGTGGAGCAGATGATCCTGACTTGGATGATCTCGGAGATTTATCGCAGGATGACATTGATAATTTGCTCAACGGTACAACCCTGGATGTAGATCCGACCGATGATGATGCAGCGAGTGCAGAGGATCCTGTTGAGGAAGACAGTAGCGGAGAGTTATCCCAGGATGATATAGATAGTCTTATGAGCAATTCCCTTGATGACGATGAAGAAGATGAAGATGACGGTGGGGAACTGTCCCAGGATGATATTGACAGCCTCATGGGCGGTGGTACCCCAGACGCTGATGAAGACGACGACGATCTTGAGCTGATCTCCCAGGATGATATTGACCGGCTGATGAACCCTGCAGAAGATGAAAGCGAAGAAGATTTTGAGGAAGATGATGAGTTGATCTCAATGGATGATATCCAGGACCTTATGGGTAATGGGGACGATGATGCTTCAGATGACAGCAGCACCCGGGAGCCTGTTTCGGAACCGGCACAAGAGATTGAGACAGCTGGTAGTTCGGAAGATTCACAGGATGTGGTTGCAGATTTGGAAGAAGAATTGGAACAAGATGACACAGAGCCGGAAGCTGGGGAGACAAGTAGTGATGCCGGTGACCCCGACCCCTTTGATGATCCGATAGATGAATCAGATGCAACGGAAGTGGCAGACTGCCTGATGACTCAAGAAACAATGGATGCACTGATTCAGGCTGCTGCAGACCAGCCTGAGCCTGAAGAAGATGTTGTTGATCTTGGAGCAGAAGTACCTGATGAGACAGATGCCGGAGACTTGGGAGTAGATCCTGATATTGGCGTTGATCTGGATTCTTCATTGACAGACGAATTGGATGAGGATTTGGACCAGATGCTTGATTCAGATGATAGCGATCTGAATATAGACTTAGAAGATGGTCCGGATGATGACGTTACACAGGAGGATATTGACGCCTTGCTCCAGGAGTCAGACGATGAAGATGATTTTCTGGATGATGATGACGATATCCTTATCTCTCAGGATGATATCGACACCTTGTTAATGGCCGCAGACCAGGAGGACGAAGATGTCTTGGGCGACCTTATGGGGGAAGATACCGATTTTGAGATGGAAGATGATTTTGATGTTGATGATATCATCGACAGCGAGGAAGACAGCTTTGAGGCTGAAGATACCGACCAGGTAGTTCTGGAAGGTGGTCAAGAAGAGAGCACTGATGATACTGACGAACCCGAAGGCGATTCAAAAGTAGAAAAGATCAAGGCGCTTTTAAAAAATAAAGTGGTTCTTGCTGCGGCTTCGGTTCTACTGGTTATGGGAATTTCAGTTCCTTTAAGTTATTTTATGTTCTTTTCAGGAAAACCTGTCCAAATGCCCGAAGGTGAATCTGTCCCATTAACTGAACTGGATCTGGTACGGGAGATCGATGTGGCTACCGTAACAATTGAAGAGCCGGTTATACCTTCCACCAGGCAGTCTGGAACCATTGTTCTGGCGGATTTTGTCATCCTGGCTTCTGACTTGAGCAAAGCGTTCACATACGTGTATGCGGATATCTCTATTGATTATTCCGATCAAAGGGCATATCATGAAATTAATAGTAATCTTTCCTTTTACCGGGATTTAATTTACGGGTCCATAAGGACAAGCCTGGTATCTGAAAAGAGAAACGAGGTAACAGAAGCGGATCTGATATGGGGGGTGGAGAGCTCGCTCAAAAAAGTATTACCTCCCCATTATATTGAAAAGATCAGCTTTAAAACCTTTAGAACGAGTTGATAAAGGTGGAGTATGACGACTGTTCCCGGACATAACCAGATTCTACAGCAATCCGGTATCGCCCAGGAGCTCAGCCAGCAGGCCCATTCGCCCAAACCGGCTCCGGATCAGGCTGCTGCTCAGCAACAGGCCCAGCAGGTCGTTGAGAATACAACCGTGCAGGGCGGTGAAGAATCGGATGCTTTAAAGCAGAAAAAGGAAAAAGAAGAGCGGCAGAAGGCCCCAAAAGAGCAACTTGCCAAAAAACGGAAAAAGGAAGAAGAATTAGCCCTGGATCCCGAGGCAACAGGTCGGCTGCTGGATACTACCGCATGATGCCGTCAATCTCACTTGAATTTCTGGTTGCACTGTTATTTATCATAGATCTGTTCTTGATCTTTCTACTTTTCTTATTTGTAAAGCGGGTAAACCGAATAAATACGGGCTATGGAGCCGAAGGTAACGAGGTTTCCGGGCCAGATCCTGAAGAGATTGCCCAGATCGTCAGGCAAGAAGCCCGGGATGCTGCCAGAGAGGCTGTGGCCGAAGTTTCTCAAATGCTTGAACCCTTGTTAGAAGCCTCACGAGAGGCTGCGCTCGACTTTGACAAGTTGATCAGGGAAAAAAAGAAGCTGACCAGGGATCTTAACCAGGCCCTGGATTCGAAGATGATCAGTATGAATTTGTTGTTGTCACGAGCGAATACTCTTCATAAACAGCTTGAGGAGCAGCAATATGAGATCAGGCGTTCCCGGCCTGAAATAGCTCCTGCTTCATCCCTGCAGCAAGAACCGGATGTCCTGGACCAGCAGAACCAGATCATTGACCTGTACTACAAGCAAGTGGATATTGATACCATTGCAGAAAGGCTTTCTATTCCCAAAGGGGAGGTTCAACTTGTTATTGACCTCAAAGAAAAGTTTATTGCAATGGAGCAAACTTAGATGATACCCGGTTTACCCATCTCTTCTGCTGATATTCTTCTTAGCAAAGACGGAGAGCCTTCCTGGTCTCTTCTGAATTTAAAAACCGGACAAACTGTAAATGCAAAAGTGCTGGACCTGGTATCGCCAGGCAAGGCAATGCTGCTTTTATCCGGCCAAAAGGTGACTGCTCAAACCGATCTGCCATTAAAACCGGGTATGGAAATAGCATTACAGGTCACCCGGGATAAGGGCAGCATTCTTTTAAAACCCGTTGTCCCCCTGCCACAGGGAGCAGCAGGAAGCAGTGCAGCCCAAGCCGGACAAACACTGTCCCCGGCTCTTTTCTTTTCAAAAATCGCTCAAGCTTTTCCTGACCTGGGCTCCACCAAAGAACCGGCACTGCAGGAAATTCTTACGACGCTTTCTTTAAAATCCGGCCAGAGGGATGACCAGTTTTTACCTCGGATTTTAGAGAATTTGGGCCTGATCCTGGAAAAGAAAATCGGAAATACTGTGGCAACTCCAGACAGGAGTGTGTTGAAACCTGCAATGGAAAATCTTGCCAGCCAGGACTTAAAGGCCGCAGTTTTAAATCTAATTTCCATGGAGAGCGACGACAGTGCAAAGAGCCAGACAATGAGGGGAATTGCCAATGCGCTTGAAAGTTTTCAGCAACTGAATACCCAGACTGGAGACTCGAATCGTTTTTTGCTCCCGTTCCCCATTTGGACCAATGAACAATTTGAGTTCGGCCAGATACTAATAGATGCGGGAAAAAAAGGGACAGAAAACGAAGATAAAAAGGTTATTCGGATATCATTCTTAATGAACATGAGTGCTTTAGGCGCTATCCGTGCGGATTTTTCTATCCTGGATAAATCGGTTTCGGGCAGATTCCTGCTGGAAAATCAAGAAACATGCGACTATATGCGAAGTTTGGTCCCGCAACTTAAAGAGCGCCTGTCTGATATTGAATACCAGGCCCGTAAAATCGACTGCCGGGTAGGGGAGTCTAAATCTCTTGCACCTACTGCATTAGTCAAAGCCATGGCCGGAAACGGTACAAGTGATGCCGGTAGTAATTCCGGTTTGGATGTGGTGGTGTAATCATGGCATCTAAAAAAGAGATAAAGAAAGCAGTTGCACTCAGGTATGACCGGGAACGCGATGAGGCTCCTAAAGTAACAGCAAAAGGGCAGGGCAAGATAGCTGAAAACATAATTGCCCTTGCCGAAGCACATGGTATACCGGTAAAGGATGATCCTGACCTGGTTGAGGTGTTGGCCTCCCTTGAGATAGACCAGGAGATCCCTTCTGAGATTTATGTAGCCGTGGCCGAACTACTGGCGTTTGTTTATTCAGCAAATGCCGGTAAAACCTGATCCATGTCTAACCAGAGTGGTGACTATGCACGAAATCTATATTTCTTGAAAGCCTTGTTTTGCAAAGCTTCAAGCATATACCTGCAATAAACTTTCAAGGTTTAACCTTTAAAATAAGGTGCCTTGATTTCAAGCAAATTAATCTGTTTTCCGGTTGGCAATAGTTAAAAATGTAAGGCTTAAATTATTCGGTTTCCGGAACGGAATTTTCCGAATCCTTGCTGTCTACCAGTCGGTTGCACTCCATACAGACCATCTTGAATTCATTGACACTACCGCGGAATAATTTGTACCCGCAATAAGGGCAATAATAATCTTTGAGCTCAGGAGTCGGCTGTTTTTGTTTGCTGTCGCCCTGAATCATAGTCTCAGCTGGAGTGGAAGGCCCTGGATAAATAGAGTCGTCTGTCATGTTCTTCCTTTTTAAGTTGATTTCGGATCCGAATTCAAACAGTTCCGAAGTAGTTCGGACTTATCCTTTATCCTTAAAATATGCAAGCATATTTTCCTTTAATTTATCTATAAATAGGTCTTTGCCCTGGTTCTATGGCCTATTGAAACTGTGCTGCTCACGGATTTAACCCACTGCTTTGATATCTTGGCATGGCAATTAAATGGTGCCTTAAAATGCATAAGGCCGATGGGAAAAAATTTCTGGGTCTGTCAAGATTTCAGGTGCTAACTGTCAGTCTTTTGGCGTTGAGTCAGCTTTTGTTTGTTCTCTATGATAGCAAAATAAAGCTAATTATTGCAAGATCCCCTTAAATTATAGGCTATATAGGGTCTGTCAGCATAAGAAAAAGAAAAATGGCATCTGAATTGCATAGTTTATAAATGCAAACATGCCGGTATCCAATCGGCAGAATTAAAAAGGAGTTGAATGCCCAATGATTCTTGAAATGACAAGACCAACCCAGGGGGGATTGCGGCAGGAACGAAAGCTTGAAGCAGTATCTAACCATCTGGCCAACGCAACCACAGTCGGATTTAAAAAAGACGTGGTCAGTTTTGATAAAGAGTTCAAGGCCCGGGTGGACAGAGATTACAGCCAGGGCGACCTGGTGCAGACAAATAATCCTCTTGATGTAGCCTTAGGTTCTGAAGGGTTCTTTAAAGTAGATACCCCGGACGGCATTCGATATACACGGAACGGTAATTTTTCTTTGAATAGCCAAGGCATCCTGGTGGATAAAAGCGGGAATCCGGTTTTTGGCCAGGGAGGGGCAATTTTTATTGATACAAGGGATGATAATGTCTCTGTTGATATCGATGAAACCGGCCAGATTTTAGTGGACAACGAAATCCTTGATGCCCTGGATGTGGTCACGTTTGAGGATTTGGATAAATTGGAAAAAAGCGGGGATAACCTCTTTTCTTACACAGGTGATGCCGGCGATGAAATTGTTCCGGACCAGATTAAAGTTGAAGCAGGTGCTCTGGAGCAGTCCAATGTTCGGGTCGTGGAAGAGATGGTTAAAATGATTGATTATCAAAGAATGTTCGATATCTATTCAAAATCCATGAAGACATTTGACGAAGTTGATTCAAAAGCAATCAATGACGTGGGTAAATTCGTATAAAGGAGAAGGTCCATGATACGGTCACTTTGGTCGGCGGCAACGGGAATGATGGCTCAGGAAATGCAAATAGGCGTAACAGCAAATAACCTGGCCAACTCAAGCACCACCGGGTTTAAAAAATCCCGGGCAGCGTTTGAAGATTTAATGTATATGACCCAGCGGGTTGCCGGACAGACAACTCCTGGTGGAGGACAAATACCCACGGGTATCCAAACCGGTATGGGAGTGAATACGGCAGGTGTCCAGAAGATATTTACCCAGGGCGATTATGTTCAGACAGATAATGAGCTGGATTTTGCAATCCAGGGGCCTGGTTTTTTCAGGATTCTTCATGGTGATCAGGATATGTATACCCGGGCAGGGGATTTTTCTTTAGACAGTGAGGGATATATTACCACTCAGGCCGGTGACCGGCTCCAGCCTGAGATCGCGATTCCCATAGAAGCGGTCACAATTACCCTGGACGAAGACGGAACCCTTACCGTGTTCGGGGATGATGAAACAATTATTGCCACCGAGCAGGTCCTTGTAACGACATTTATTAATCCGGCCGGTCTTTTTGCTGTGGGTGGCAATCTTTTTAGAGAAACCGAAGGATCAGGTGCCCCCCAGGAGGGTACACCTGGTGAGGATGGGGCAGGGACCGTTATAAATAACTATATCGAAACCTCCAACGTTGATGTGGTCGAAGAGATGGTCAACTTGATTTCAGGCCAGAGAACCTATGAGGCCAACTCCAAATCGATTACCACGTCAGACGATATGCTGGCAACTGCCGTAGGGCTGAAAACATAAGTTCCCTGGTATGGATGGGATGATTAAAAATATTATGCATAACCCAAGCCTATTTATCATCGCGGTGCTGGCTGCGTTAGTATTCTTTTTTCTCGACACTTCATGGGCTGTTGAAGACCAAGAACACCGTATCTCAATCACAGTGTTGGAAACCGCCGAGGTTTCAGGGCCGGATATCCTTTTAGGAGAAATCGCTAAGATAACAGCCCCTCCTTTTTTTAAGGACGGGCTGTCTAAAATTGAATTGGGGCGTTCTCCTAAACCAGGCCGTATGAAACATTTGACCGGGGATAAGATCGTATCCCTGATCAGAACCAGGGGACTGGAAGATAAAGATCTGGCTATTGACGCCCCCAAACGGGTGTTTGTGAAACGTAAAAGCCAGGTTTTAAAGGAATCAAAAGTTCAAAAAGAATTTGAAACGTTTCTTTCCACTTTTTTTACCGAAGGCGAGTTTAAACTTAAAGCTTTCAGTGTCAGGGGACTTGAGCCTTATCCAAGCGGTAACCTGACCCTGGCGTTTGAAAAACGCTATACCCCTGGCAACAAGGGCAGGGTTTCAGTCCATGCCGATGTCATGGTGGACGGTGCCAAGCAGGACAGGGTGACGATAAAGGGCAGGGTTGCCCTGTATAAAGCTGTTATCTGTGCGGCAAGGCGTTTGGAAAGAGGAGAAAAAGTCTCGTCGGCCGATGTTGAATACAAGACAATGGATCTGTTTGAACTCAAATCCAGTGTTCTGGAATCCATTGACGAGGTCGCTCCTATGGCCCTGACACGGACCATAGGAAAAGGAGAATGTCTTACCCGTGATGTGTTTAAGCAGGCTCCGACTATTCAAAAAGGGGATATTATCAAGCTTGTTGCCAGAAAAAACAGGCTGTCCATTATCACTATTGGGGTTTGCAAAGAAAACGGATATGCAGACCAGCTTGTAAAGGTTGAAAATTTAAAATCCGGAAAAATGGTCCGCGGAGTTGTAAAAAAGAATGGAACGGTTGAAGTACTCTTTTAGGGGGAAGGTAATGAATACAATTCAAAGAAACATTGCAGTGATATGTGTGGCAGGCCTAGTCTGTATCTTTGCCGGATGTACCACTTCCCAGGTGGAAACCGCAAACGTTATACCACAAGGAGCGGTTTCGGAGCCTGCGGTACTTCCCAGTTATACAACAGCGCGGCCGTCTGAAGGATCTCTTTGGACTGCCCAGAACAGGTTCTTGTTTGACGATACTAAGGCTGCTTATGTCGGCGATACGGTAATTGTGGACATTGTCGAAAACTCTTCTTCTGAAATGGAAGTCAATTCAGAGGCCACAAGAACCACCAGTATGCAGGTGGGGGTCCCCACACTTAATCTTTTCGGTATGACCACCAATATGGGCGGGACTGCCGGGGGAAACTTGATTGATACCCGTTTTCAAAACTCTACAGAAGGGGAAGCGGAAAGCGATAGAACCGGCCAGGTTACAGCATCCATCTCCGCCCGGGTGACCGAAGTCCTTCCTAACGGTAATTTAAGTATTTTCGGCCGCCGTGCCATGAAGGTGGATAATGAAGTCCAGTACATTGTTGTGTCCGGTGTGATCCGGCCTGATGATATAGATTCGGATAACCGGGTCCAGTCTACGGCTCTTGCTGACTCCCGCATTGAGTATTATGGCAAAGGGGCGCTGGCTGACAAGCAGAAACCCGGCTGGGGAACCCGTATCATAGACAATATCTGGCCTTGGTAAAGAAATGGACAAAGGAGTGATTAAAATGAATATCCGGTGGAAAAAGTCTGTTATCTTTTTTACATCCTTCTTGTTCTGTGTTTGCCTTACAGCACCTGCAATGGGAGCCCGTATCAAGGATATGGCTGCCATTCAAGGAGTCCGGTCCAACCAGTTGACAGGATATGGTCTTGTGGTCGGCCTTGACGGTACTGGTGACAAGAACAATATCTTGTTCACCCGCCAGTCCTTGACCAATATGCTCAAAAAGATGAACATCCATTTTGATAAAAGCCAGATTACTGTGAAGAATGTAGCTGCGGTCATGGCTACGGCAGAGATTCCACCCTTTGCCAGGATCGGGGACCGGATTGATATTACAATTTCATCCTTGGGTGATGCCACCAGCCTTAAAGGAGGCACCCTTTTGATGATGCCCCTCAAGGGGGTGGATGGAAATACTTATGCGATTGCACAAGGGGCAGTCAGTCTGGCCATTCCGGCAGGTGCCGGGGATCGGGACAGTCATTTGCTCACCGCCAGGATCGTTAACGGGGCCACAGTGGAGAGAGAGATCCCTTACACCCTTGACGGAAAAAAAACACTTGTTTTGTCTTTATTCCGTCCGGATTTTACAACAGCCCGGCGGGTGGCTGATACCATCAATGCCGCGTTGGGGGATGGAATTGCTCAAGCCATTGATGCCAGCGCCATTAGCTTGAACGTACCCAAAGCCATGCAAAAGAAGAATGTGGCTGAATTTATAGCCGATATTGAAAGTCTTGCTGTGGTGCCTGATGCGATTGCCAAAGTGGTAATCAATGAAAAAACGGGAACGGTTGTCATCGGAAGTGATGTCACTATTTCAGGCGTGGCCGTGGCCCACGGCGATTTAAGCGTGGTAATCAACCAGGAGCAAAATCCTGAATACATTATGGAATTGCCAGGAACATCCACCATAGGGGAACTGGTTAACGGGCTCAATTCCCTGGGTGTCAAACCCAGAGATTTGATCAGTATCCTTGAAAGTATAAAGGCTGCAGGAGCCCTGCAGGCAGAATTGGAAATATTATAGGGAGATGACATGAATATCAATATGCCTGCGGCGCCTTTGCCCATATCCCAGAACGAAGACACAATGGAAAAAGCGCGTCAGCTTCAACGGGAAAAAGATCTTGAAAAAGCCTGTGAGGGGTTTGAAGCGATGATGCTCAACAGCCTGATGAAGGCCATGCGCGACACCTTGCCGGGTGATACCCTTTTCCCCCAGAACAATGCCTCTGATATTTACCAGTCCCTCCATGACCAGCACCTTACGGATAAGCTGTCTCAAGGCAAACAGGTTACAGGCTTCAAGGAGTTTTTATACCGCCAGCTTCAGGGATCTTTATAGCCGACTTCTTAACGAAATTCCTATCTATAGCAGTTTTCAAAATAACTTTCCGATTGGCCCTGGTGAACAGGGGGAAGCCATATACAAAACCCGGCCCGTTTATTCTAAGAAGCGGCTGCCGAATTTTTTGTAAAAAATCCGTCTGATGCCGTCTTCTTAAAATAAACGAGCCTAAGGATTTAAACTGAATTCCCCTATTTGAGGGCGCTACCGATAATTATCTGCCTACATTATAAAGGAACATATTTGCTAGAGACGCTATAAAAGCTTTTCAGCTTATTTTTTCCTGCCCCAAGCTCTATTCCTTCCTTAGCCATCATAGAAGAATGGCATAATAGTTGCTCTTATATCCATAGAAAGAATAAACAGGGAAAAACTTTCCTAACAGTATAATGTGAGTTTTGTTTAACTGTCTCATATTATAGGCGAAATGAAATTACCAAGGAGGGCGAGCATGGAAAAAATTGCCTATGAAATCCAAGACCTGCTTCAGGAAAAACTGTCCTGTTACCGTCAGTTGTGTCTGGTATTGGATAAGGAGAAAAAGGCAATCGGGTCCATTGATCTGGACACGCTCTGGGAAACAACAAAATCCAAAAAAGAAATGACATCCCGAATAGAGGGATTAAGAAACAGTATCCTTTCTTTGCTAAGAGGATCATTTTTGGATATGGACATGGATGTCAACACCTTTTCTTTAGCATTCCTTGTGAACAACCTGCCACTTTCCGACAGGACAAAATCAGGCTTGCGCAAGATCAAAAGCGATATTGACAGGGCAAAGGACCAGGTGGTTCATCAAGCAAAAGCCAATCAGATTCAGGTCAGAAAATATCTTTCAGTGGTGGATGACATCATGTCTGTTGTTGGAGACAATTCTTCACAGGCCCAATACACGGGTGCCGGTGTTATACCGGGACAGAAAAAGAACAATTGTCTATTCAGAGCTGAGGTATAAATATGGCTGGTTTATCTTCCACCCTCAATATTGCAAAAACAGGTCTAAGTGCTCAGCAATATGGTCTGAACGTTACCGGTAATAATATTGCAAATGTAAATAACGAGGACTACAGCCTTCAGAGTGCCAATCACAGTACCACAGGTTCCCAGGCTTACGGAGGGTATCTCCTGGGGACAGGCGTGGATGTGGACCAGGTGGAACAACAGGTGGACCAGCTTTTGGAAAACCGGCTTACCGGAGAAACCTCAACCCTGGCAGCATTTGAGGAGGCGGAATCTTACATCACCATTCTTGAAGGGTACTTTGATGAAAGTTCTGATTCCAGCCTGACTTCTGTACTCAGTGATTTCTGGAATGCCTGGCATGACCTTGCAGACAACCCTCTTGGCTCAGCAGAACGCGGGCTGATATATGAGCAGGCCAACCTTTTGTCTGACAGGTTTAACACCATTGCTACGGACCTGGACAACTTGGCCCAAGATCTGACCAATGAAATCACCTCCACCGTAGATGATGTCAACACCCTGGCCATGGAGATTGCCCAGCTCAATTATGATATCAAAAGGATGGAAAGCAGTGGCACGGCCAATGACTTAAGAGACCAGAGAAACGGACTTATTGACGAACTGGCTCAGCTTGTTAATGTGGATATCATCCAGGAAGGTGACGGGGATCTGATTATCAATGTAGCCAATGGTGCACCGCTTGTAAATGGTATTGATTACTACAGTTTGGCCATGGATGAAGGGCAGGTGATGTGGCAGGGATCTTCCGGGTATCAGATGGATATTACCGATGATATCTCGGGGGGAAAACTTTCCGGCTGGTTAGATATCCGGGATCAGAGTATACCCAAATACAGCTCAGAAATAGATGAATTGGCCTCTGAGATGATCTGGGCCATGAATTTCCAGCAATCCCAGGGGGTCGGGCTGACCTATTACGGCGGGACACTTACCGGCTCTTATTCTGTGGATGAAAGCGGTTGGCTGTCTTCATATGATTTTGGTCATAAAATAGATTATTCAGGGGATGTCACTGTTTGGGTAGAAGATATGTCCGAGGCTGAAGCCGCCTATCGAAAGATTATGGTGGACATGGGAGTATCAGAAGCCGATGTCACAAATTGGACAGGTACCGAACCAGGCGGCGACCAGGTCACATATGAAATGACTGTGGTTGATGCAGGGGATGTTGGTGATAAGACCGTGACAGAAACCAGTGGTGATTACTTGGCCCAGGTATACGATACCTCTTCTGGCGGGGCAAGTACTGCATTGGACAACATTTTGGCCGAACAGACTATTACCCTGTACAACACGCCAAACGGTACAGAGACCATTCAAATTGCCGACTCAAGCGCTGACGCCATCCGGTCAGCAGCATCCATTGCAGAAGCATTGAATGAAATTGAAGGGGTGGAAGCCTATGCGTCACCCACTTCCGCTGAATTCGATATCACAGGGATCACCAATGCCCATGACGGGGATGAGGTTCAATACTCCTTGTATGTGGACGGGATTGTGTACCAGCAAAGTTTTATCCGGGATTCAGCAGTTGGGACCTTAGACGAACAGTTCGAGGATTCTTTGGTGGATACTGCCCAGGCTATTAATAATTTAAATGGGGACACTGACCTTTATGCTGACGGTTTTGTCATCACCAGTGATAAAGGGGCAACCTTAGGTATTCAAGATTTTGAAGTCCAGGATAATGCCGGCATTCAACTGGATACTTTTCTTAATTTCAATAATACAGATGTTGTAACCTGGAATATTGCTACAGACGGCGTGCCTACTACTAGTACGGATATATCTGTTGATCTTACAAATGTCAGTGACACAACCGACCAGAGCGAGATGGCAACAGTTTTTTACGATGCCCTGTCTGATGCTCTTGATGAAGATACCTTCACTGTGGAATTGGATACGGACACTGATGCAATAACTATCCGGACATTGGACGGTTCCAATATTACGCTGCAGGCTGCAGGAAACGATAGCGGGGACGACGCTACCATCAGTCTGACTGACCTTGCTGGTACAACCACCTCTGGCGTGGGCAATACCTCTTTGGAATTCAATGCACTGGCCAGTGATGTAGAAACCTTTAATTCAGATACCACGTCTGCAGACACCCTTCAGTTTTCCATGACAGGCAGCGGCAATACAGCCATGGCAGGCACCACTTCGGTTGTCACTGAATCAACCTACACGGCTGCCGGTGCCACAACAGCCGCCGCTATCATGGGATCGGTTACCATTTTAACAGATGAGGGTATTTCCCTCCAGTCTGACACCCGTGCAGCCACAGGGCTTTTCGGTACATCCGGAAATGCCACTACGGGCAGTTCCATCATGACCTTTGGCGGTGGAAATGGATTTGAGGATTTTGATCTTGGTGATACCATCACATTTGAGGTGGATGGAAATCTTGTTGATCTGACAATCCCGACAGCAGCAGGCTCTAATACGGATTATGCCTTGGCTACCCTTTTAACAGCCGAATTCAATGCTGACCTGGCAGGCCAGCCTTTTACGGTCATCCAGAACGGTAATTCGGTTTCCATTATTAAAGATGCGGACCAGGAAGATCCTATTGAAATTACCAATTTCACGGATGGGACCACAGGAGATGCCGCCCTGGTCATTTCCACCGGTTCCGGCAGCGGAACAGAAGATCCTGAGAACGGAAAACTTGAATCCGGAAATACTTACAGGGATTTTGCCACATCCACCCTATATGATGATGAAGCTGTGATTTACTGGGAAAAACGTGATGAAGACGGATTTCTGACAGGGGAATCCGGCCTCGTGACAGTCTCTGATGAGGGGACGGTAGACATTGTGGAAAGCGGGGTAACAACCCTTTCTTTTGATATTTCCGGCGGCACTCTTGTGGCCGGGAACACCATGTCCGTAAATATGGATGAAAACGGACAGCCTGACCCCCTTGATTTCACCATCAGCAATCAAGCAAACAGTGTGAACGACCTGTATACTTTTGAGGTGATATCGGGTGGTACTGTTGGCCATGAACCGGGCACAGACGAAGAAGAACTGACCATCCAATGGTCAAACTCAGTATCTTCCGGCACCTTTGTTATAGAAGGCCATGATCCGCCAAGAACGCCTGCGGCTCCGGTTGAGGTGACCGTGGACGGTATGACCTTAAGCTTCTATGACGGCACCCTGTTTGAGGGGGATGTATTTACCATTACCACGGATGATTCCGGAATTCCGTTATCCACCAATGCTGACGGAAAGGCTACCGGCGAGACCATGTCGGACTGGCATTGGACCCTGGACTCTTTTGCTGATCAGTTCAACCGGGATGCAGGTGGTCTGACTGCCTCTGTAAATAGCGAAAATCAATTAAAAATAGGGTCCTCCGAAGATTATCATGTGATTGAAAATGTCGAGTATTCCGGCCAGAATGGATTCAGTGAAGACAATGTTACCATTGAGGTCCTCAACTACGGAGCACTGGATTTTAATGCCTATGACTTTCAGTTTATCAGGGACAACGATAATTGGGGGATCCTGAACGACGCCACAGGCGGAGTTGCTCAAATCATTCCGGAAGGTGGCGACGATAATGAGTTCCAGGTGGATCTCAATGGAGACGGCATCGGGGATCTTACCATTGAATTTGCCAAAGAGATTTCAGGTGACGGCTATGTCCAGTTTGATTTAGTGCCAAGGGATGCGACAGACATTAACTTTGCATTTGGTGATGACAGCTCAACCGCTTCAGGGCTTCTTGCAGCAGCAGGCATCAACACTTTTTTTGAAGGCTCCGGGGCTTCGTCCATGGAAGTCAATTCTTTGCTGGCAAACACCAATTATATTGCTGCTGGTGTTATTGACAGCTCCACAGGGCAGATTACAGAAGGGGACAATACCAATGCCGTAGCTTTTTCTGACATCCAATATCAGAGCCTGACCATGAAAGAGTGGACATTTGTAAGAGGGCAGGATGCTGTATCCAGCCTTACCGATGCCACCATGGACGAGTATTACCATACCCTGATCGCCTCTCTGGGGCTTGAATCCAGTTCTATCCAGGGGTCACGGGAGTTTG
>JAKSAU010001124.1 GCA_022361535.1 Desulfobacterales bacterium | reverse complement strand
TCACATACCTGAAGGTATCGATTCCATAAAAGCCGGCAGGCGGCGTATAATCAAAGGTGATACCATCTGCATTTTGAGTGATGCTTCCTTCCTGCGAACTCACGGAGTCAACCTGTGTGATAACGGCAGAAGCGGGATCATTGGCCAGCAGATCCATACCCTCCAGAACCTCTCCTCGAACAGCGGAAACAATATCATTATAATCCTTAATACTGTAGCGCTTTTCACTGTTATCCCAATCCACCCTGAAGGTTAGTGCTAATGACTCCTCCTTTCCTGTAGCGGCCTGCAGCGTTATATAAGAAAAGAGGTCCTCTTGGGCAAAGGTAAGTTTTAAAGATGAGCCGGCATTATCGTAAGTAGTGGTGGTTGATACCCGGGATTCGTTTGTGTTTCCAACGACCGTATATTTTGTAAACCAGTCATCTTCGGGAGAAGTAACGATCCCCATGAGTCCGAATGTTGCAACGTTTTCCTCTAGCGGGGTCAAATCCCGGGTAATCGTACTCATGCTCTCGTTCTGAGCTAACCCCGTTTCCCGCGGCGGAATAAAGGCATTGCTTGTTGGTGTAAAGCTGAAAGAGGTATCCTCTGATTCAAATACACGGACATTGCTGAAAGCGGACTTTCCGTCAACATTACCAAACACAATGTTTTGCATCTCACCCAGGTAGTGGTTTCCCCCGGGAATTCGGTACCTTCCAAATCCATGTGCATACTCTTTTAGCCTTCCTATGCCCAAAAAGGCAACAAGAGGATCATCTGCAGCTGTACCTGCCAAAACAAAAAGCTTTCTAGTGTCAACACCTGTAAAATTATCTATGAATCCGATTTGATAGGCTTCACCTGTTGGATCTCCATGTAAATCAAAAGACAACACCGTATTTGGGGTGATTTTATAGGGCAGGTTGATTTTCTTGGAATAGTCTGTATCCGTGATTTTCAGACGGTTTCCATTGTCTTCGATTTTTCGACCATAAGAGGGGACTCCTGATCTGGTATAGATTTCGGTGTCAAACTCATGGAAATT
>JAKSAU010000277.1 GCA_022361535.1 Desulfobacterales bacterium | reverse complement strand
TTGCAGCGGGTGGGGAAATCCGGGTCTGTTTCCGCGATAAAGGGGCGGGGATCTCTGTAGTTGAAGGACCTGGCACCAAATGGGCAGGCAGCCATGCAGAACCGGCAGCCGATGCAGCGATGGTAGTCCATCAGTACAATGCCGTCTGCACGTTTAAACGTTGCCTGGGTGGGGCAAGCCTGGGTGCAGGGAGCTTCCTTGCAGTGGTTACAAAGCACCGGGATGGGAAGATGATGAAATTTTTCAGCCAGGAATTCATCTTCTTTGTACGGAAAGGCATAGTGGAATTCTTCCGGCCAGATCCATTTGATATCCTGCTTGTGATTCACAGGGCGGGTATTGGGATATTTTTCTTCATCCACTTCATGGTTGAAATCCGGTACATTATGGGCGGTATGGCAGGCTTCTTTAATGGCTTCTGCCACATCTTCGGTCATTTTGGTCAGGTCAATCACCATTCCCCAGCGGTGGGCTTTAAGGGCCGCTTCATTCTTGGTCTTTTTGACCGAGGGGCCATGGGCATCTGACGCCGCAAAGTTCATTGCCGGAGCAGCACCCAACCCAATGGCAGCAATACCTGCTACTTTCAAAAAGCTTCTTCTGCTCTTTTCCATTATTCAATCTCCTTTGGGTTAGTGTGGCAGTCCCAGCAATATACTTCTACAGAAGCATAGGTATGGCAACGGTCACAGAATTTGTCCTTTTCATTATGGCAGCCCAGGCAGGAATTTTCACCTGTGGACAGGCTCATGTTAAAGGAATGGCCGTTAACACCTGTGTACATCCGGTCAGCGTCTCTGACAACTGAATCACGCCATTCATCCAGCAGGGACATGTGGTTGGCCCGCATGTCATATTTGTCCAGAACACATTTTTTAGCTGTTGCTGCCGGGCCTGTCAGCTCGGGTTTGGGAGCAGCCTCGGTTTCTGTGGCCATATTAAACCAGAAGGGAGAAAGAACGGCGATCACAAATACCGCAAGTCCGGCAATAATCATGTTTTTACTCATTTTATTCCTCCTCCATGCCAGGTAAAGGTTCCATTCTCAGGTCTTCGGTTCTTTCCTTTTCACCCGGGAGAATCAATGCATTACCTACCAGCTCGTGGACCCCTGCTACCTCTACATCAGGTACCCAGTATTCGCACAAGGTGGAAAGTGCGGCCCTGTCAATGGCACAGACTGTACCCAGGGTGTTGACGCCGTATTTTTCATGAACATGCTTGAGGGCATTTGCTCTTGGCAGGGCACCTGCCATTCTTAATTCCATGTTTTCACCGGCATTAAGACCGGAACCGGAACCGCAGCAAAAGGTTTGCTCACGGATGGTGTTCGGGGGCATTTCATAGAACTGGTCTACGCAGTTCTCAATGACATACCTGGGCTCGTCAAGAAGGCCCATACCCCTGGAAGTGTTGCAGGAGTCATGATAGGTCATGATGCGGTTGGAGTTACGGCTCTTGTCCAGTTCCAGTTTGCCGTGACGAATCAGGTCGGCTGTGAACTCTGTGATATGAACCATCTTAGTGGACGCGGCATTTTCAAACCGGGTGCCTGTGATGGGGTTCACCGGAACTTCCAGGAAGTCGGCAGGGCCGTTCATGGTATCCATGTATTGGTGGATAACGCGCCACATGTGGCCGCACTCACCACCGATGATCCATTTAACGCCAAGACGTTTTGCTTCTGCATACATTTTGGCGTTCAGTCGTTTCATGGTTTCATGGGATGTAAAGAAACCAAAGTTACCGCCCTCTGATGCGTAAGTTGACCAAGTCACATCCAGTCCGTATTTATCTTTGAGATATTTGAACAGGATCAGGTAGCCCTGGCAGGTGTATGTGCCGGGATCGGCAAATACGTCGCCAGAAGGTGTGATAAAGAGAATGTCAGCACCTTTTTTCTGGAACTGGGGTGTACAGTCCACGCCAGTGATATCTTCGATATCTTCAACAAAGAATTCAAGCATGTCTTTGAAAGCGTGAGGCTGGATACCCAGATGGTTACCGGTCTGGTAACAGTTGGAAACAGGGGTCGCGATCCAGTCGATGTTTAGGCCGATAAGGTTGAACAGCTCACGGGCCATGATGGTGATTTCTGCGGTGTCAATGCCATAGGGACAGAACACTGAACAGCGGCGGCATTCTGTACACTGAAAAAAGTAGTACCACATTTCTTTTAGTACATCGATGGTCAGGTCGCGTGCACCGTTAAGGCGCTGCCCGCCAGGTACTTTTTTCAGGATTTTGCCGGCTGTAGTGAAATCATTTCTGTAAATGGATCTTAGCAGTTCGGCCCTTAATACCGGCATGTTTTTGGGATCGCCGGTACCCAGGAAAAAATGGCATTTGTCAGCGCAGGCGCCGCAGCGAACACAGACATCCATGAAGATTTTAAAAGTTCTAAACCGTTCCAGCCGTTCCTTGATGCCGTTGTGAAGGATTTCCTGCCAGTTTTCAGGCAGTTTCCAGTCTTCTTCAAGGGGATTCCATTCCCGGGCATTGGGAAGTCCCAATGTTTCGACGCTATCGGCCTTTGCCGCGTAGCAGTACATGCCGGGTCTGATCTGTACAGACTGGGTGGTGTCCATCCAATTGCTGGGCTCGGAGCTAGACCGGGTACTATAGTCTATTTTGTCTAATGCTTCATCCGGTGTAAGTTCGTCAGACATCTATTACTCCTTCTTTTCCACCGGCAGGCCGGCTTCAATCATTTTTTCTCTGAAGTGGTCCTCATACTCGTCGTAAGTATGGGTGTGCACATCATAGTTCCAGGGGTTCACATGCCGTTTGGCCCGTGTGTCATTGGCCATGTTCCGGGTGGGGCTTAAGAAAACACCGCCCATGTGCATGAGCTTGCTCATGGGGAAATAGGCAAAAAGCACGCTTACCAGGAATACATGGGCATAAAACAATCCGCCCACCCCTTCAGGGATGACGGGTGAAAAGGTGACAAGGCCCATAGTCAGTTCCTTGATCCCAACGATATCTACTTTGGTGAAATACCGCATGGAAAGACCTGTTGCAGCGATCCCGATGATCAGGAACAAGGGGAAGTAATCAGCAGCCTGGGAAATATAGTTGACCTTTGCATCAAAAATCCGGCGGCCAAGCAGGAATAGGGCGGCAGCCAGAAGAACAACACCCGAGATAAAAAGACCGGGCAGGCCCAACTGAACTATACCGTCAAAGTATTCCAGCCACTGTACGCAGGAAGGTACAGGCGCAGTGAAAAATCTGAAATGCCTGAGCAGTACAACTAAGAACGAGTAGTGGAATGCCAGTGCGCCAACCCACAGGAAGATTTCCCAGGAGTAGGACAATCTGTTGGATGCATTCCGGTTAAATGCAGCTTTGGTGTTTCTGAACAGGGATCTGAAAAGAAAAATTTCCAGGACCATCCGTACGAAAACGCCGGCTGATGTGTTCGGGTTGTCAATGGTGTTCTGTTTTACCCAGTCCATGGACTTCTGCTGGCCGCAGGTCGTTGGAATCCTGAACGGCACGGCAGATGCTGCCCATCCCATGACCTTTTTAACAAAGCCGGCTAGGAATATAGCAACTGCCAGATAAGGAAAAATTACACCAAAGACTACCTGAAGCCCTGCTCCGGCCCCGGCGTAAGCTACCAGGAAAAGCAGAAAGACAGCTGTAAGGGGGATCAAGTACCTTTGATTCATGTTATAACCACCTCATTATTTTATGTATGACCCGCCTAAGATCGCATCATACACGTTAAGATTTGTTAGAGCCCAGAAGTTCTTCTTCTGACAGCTCTGCTACTAAACCTGCCCTTTCAAAAGCCTTGTGAATGCGACGTTTGCTTTCAGTGGCTTTTAAAAGGAATATATCCTCTTTACACTTCATAAACCGGTTGAAGGCTGCCAGGGCGATTTCATCCACCAGGCGGTCAAACTTTTTTGCATCTGCCTCTGCAATTATTCCTTCACCGATTTGTTTTAACGCAAATACAAAACTGACTGCATCTGCGGGATCAAACGATTGAACAGCCCGAATCCGGATAACCGGATCAAGTGCTTTTTCAAGACGTTCTCTGTTGAATTCTCCTGTAACCAGGTCTAAGACATCTTCAAGGGTTTCACGGGTGACGGCCCCGACAGGATTGTCGAAACGATTGGCATCTTTGCCCAAGACCCTTGCAGTGTTTGCGGGGTAGGTATCAATAGTTGCACGGAACCAGCTTTCAAGGAGCCGGTCCCTGTTCTTTTTAATTGTCTGTTCCAAGGTGTCGCTTTCTCTACTATTATATATATCAGCCGATTTGTCCTCTCAATTGATAGAAGGATATAAACTTCCTCAAATTTTATGTCAAGGATAAAGACGGTTTAGTTTCCAAATGAAAACCACTTGTTTTCCGGGGGTGATAGGCCTTTGAATAAAAGGTTTGGAACAATTGAAAAATCAATGAAATGCATTGGATTTGCCGTTTATTTTTACCTTGAAATGGTGTATGACCATGTGAACAAAAAACAAAGACAATTGAATTTCGGAAGCAAAAAGTTCCACAACAGAATGATCGAAAGGATAACCATGAAAAAAGCTTTTTTGGCACTCATTTGCCTTATGATTCTCAGCAGCCCTGCCATGGCACAGGACCCAAGCGGCTTCGGACTGTCTCTTGGATACGGACAAAGTACAGATAGTATAGATATTTACCGGGTCGGCCTGTTAAAAAAGTGGGGTGTTAAATGGCTGCAAAACAGCACCGGGTATGTAGACGGATATTTTGAGCTTTCCTATAATCGTTGGGAATATGGTGGAGACAAAATTAACGGTATAGCCCTGTCCCCTGTTTTCATGTATGCCTTTAATCCAAATGATTCTACATGGTATCCTTATATAGAAGGCGGTATTGGTGTTACCTACCTGGATGAGTATTTCATAAAGGATCGGGATCTATCTTCCAATTTCCAGTTTGAAGACCGTATTGGTGTCGGCTTTAGATTCGATAGCCTCGACGTAAATTTCAGGTATATGCACTATTCCAATGCATCTTTAAAGCAGCCTAATGATGGTATTGATATCTGGATAGGTACATTTGCCTGGTACTTTTAAGTAACCAAGCTGCTAAGAGCAGTAACTAGAATAAAAGGGATGTCAGATCTGATTTCTGACATCCCTTTATTTTTTGCTACTGGTGGAGACAGATTCTTTTCTAAAAAACTAAACCTTATTTCTCTAATAAATTCGAATAGTCAGAAGATGCCTACAGAATACTATTGACATTAGTAAAATTTCAAAATAAGTAGCTAAACGTTCAGGCGGCTTATTAATTGCCTTAATAGGGAACCCTGTTAGATTCAGGGACGGGCCCGCCGCTGTAACCGGGGACGATATCCATATAAAAGTCACTGTTTTTTTTAAAAATGGGAAGGCGTGGATGGAGAGTGATCCGGAAGTCAGAAGACCTACCTGAGCATCAGTCGTTTCCTTGGCACAGGAGACTGACTACATCTACAATCTGGGACAAAAAAGGGATATTCCGGATCAAATTAATTTTGGTCTGGAATTTTTTTTCCAGGCCCGGCAAATAAGGAGAAGAAATGAAGTTAAAGAACATCTCAGTCGGATTTGCAGTTGTGGTCGTAGTTTTTTGTTTCGGATTTTCAAACAGTGCTTTTGCTGCTGACTGGCAATTCTATGGAGCAGCAAGTATTAATACTTTTTGGTCGGATTCAGACCTTGAAGATGCAACCCAGTTTACCATGGATCTGAATGCTGCTGATATCGGTGCTGAAGTCACTGTATCTGATTCCCTGATGGCTGCTTTTGAATACACCACAGAGGATGGAAATGTCTCCCTTACTCACCTATACGGCGAATGGAATTTCGGATCAGGCAGCCTCCTGGTGGGCCAGGCGGAAGTTCCTGCTTTCCTGGGTATTTCCGAACAGGCATATGATGGAGATCGGGCTTTGGAAGGCCTTGGTGAGTTCAATCCGGGTGAGCGCGCTGTTATTCGTCTGGCA
>JAKSAU010000001.1 GCA_022361535.1 Desulfobacterales bacterium | reverse complement strand
TCCGCACGCTCTATGGCCTTCATTGATTTGATTGTCATCAGTTCTGGGTCGCCAGGGCCGGCTCCTGCAAAAATAATCGGGTAAGTTGTTTTTGTCATCTAAGAGTTTCCTAATTTGCTTGCGGTTTGGTTCCTGAAATAATCCAAACTGGATTCAAAGCATCCATACGGTTGCCATAGGGCATAGGCTTGGATCTTGATATTTGTACCTGTATCATCTGTGGATCAAAGCCATTCTTATTTAAAGCAGCTATAGCAGCGTCCATGGTTTGAAGCACAACGGTATTTATTACTATGACACCTTGTTCTTTAATGCGTGTACAACAGACGTCGATTATGTTTTCAATATCCTTACCCCCGCCACCTATAAAAATGCGATCTGGATTTCCAAGCGCCTCGTGATCATCAGGGAAGTCCTGGTTAAGTACTCGAACGTTGGGCAAGGAAAAGTTCTTTACGTTGTGGATGATATCGGAAATTCGTTGTTTGTTCTTTTCAATGGCATATACAAGCCCCCATGGAACCAAGGTTGCGACCTCTATACCTACAGATCCGGAACCGGATCCGACATCCCAGACAATATGGTCTTTGCCGGTTAATTGTAACTTTGATATAGCAAGCGCTCTGATTTCAGATTTGGTGATCAGGCCTTGTGAATGCTTGTAAGTGTCATCCGACATTCCAATGTGTGTTTCATGTGGAACAATTTTAGTTTCTTTGGGTGATTTGATTAGAATAACGATATTGGGATGGTTAAATTCAGTGTTTAGAAGCTCATTATAATCATCAAACCATGAAACTTTTTCATTGTCAGAGTCACCCAGGCATTCAAGCACACAGACTTTAAAGTCGTGAAGACCATTGCTTGTCAATTTTTTTGTAATGTAAGCAGGGTCTTTTTCAGGGCTGGTAAGAAATGCCGCTTTAACTTCTCCTGAAAGCTCGGAAAATTTAAATGGCTTTAGATTGCGGCTATGAAGACTTACAATTCTTGCATCATGCCAGGGGTGGCCAATAATAGAGAATGCTGCTGCAACGGAAGATATATTCGGGTGAATAACAAGATGTTCCTTGGAAAGACTCTTTGAAAGTGTGGTGCCTATGCCGTAGAACATAGGATCTCCGGATGCCAGAACAACCACTTTTTTTTCTTTCATCTCCGATTTGATAAGTTTTGTAACTGCATTTAAGTCGGCTTTTATGACAAATGTTTCACCACTATATTCCGGAAACAAATCAAGGTGCCGTTGGCCACCGATTAAAAGTTCGCAACCATTAATAAGATCGACATGAGCTAAGGTTAAGTCTCTTTTACCCTGACCGATTCCAATAACGTGTACAGGTTTCATATTAAGCCACCCAATAGTAGATAAGCCCTATAAAAATTAGGCTTATGATTCTAAAAAATTGTCCGAACAATAAAAGCTGCAGCCCAAGTTTAGGGGAGAATATGCCCATATATCTTGGGAGTTGATGCCGTAAAGCCCGGATAGGAAATGCCAGTATATTTCCAAGAAGTAAAGCAATCACGGTTTGTTTAACCGTGAGAATCCCAGCGTTCATAAGCGCACCTGCTGCAGCAAACCCTGAAGTAAACTCCGCAGCAAAGCTGAGCATAACTATAGATAATGACTCCACGGGCATGATGTCAATCCTGACATGGCTGGATAACGCCTTGTTTAAAGCGTCGAAAGCACCATTTGTGTGAAGTATAAAAACAATAGTATAAATGGGCATTACCCATATACAGATGTTGACTATTCTTGCAGGTAGTCTTTTTTTTATTCTGGTAGTAATAGTGCTGAAGTCGGCAGGCTGTCTGGATGTATTATTGTTTTCAGCGTTAGCAGTGACATCAATGGCTGAATTTTGAATTGTGCGAGAATTTAAGTAAAAGTGCCCAAACAAAAGAACAAGAAGCGTTCTAAGCAGGGTTGCAAGAAAAGTTAAAACAAAATATAGCAGTCCGGCGAATCCGGTTAGCGGCAAAACGATAAACATCGTCGTGGGCAAGTGCAGAAAAAAAGCCGGGAAATGGTTAAGATAATTTGAAAGAAATAATTGAAGCTTTGATATTTTGTTTTCTTCATAGAAATCTAAAAGCATAGCATTGGCTGCTGCGCCTGAAAAAAAAGCCGTTGTAAAGGCAGCGCTGCAATGGTTCCCCATTTTTGAAAAAGAGAAAAAAGGACGGGCTAAAACTGCCACTTCTCTTGTCCAACCAAGCATTTCAATGATTTGCCCTGCTGCAAGCCCAATGCAGATAAAACACATCAGTCTCACAAGAGGAATAAGTAGCTTGTGAAACAGAAGTCCTGAAGTTATGCCTTCTGTAAACCAGGAGCCAAGAATAAGGATGACTATGGAGCCCACTAAAGAAATCCATAGTTTTTTAAACTGAATCTTTTTTTGTCTCATTTTGAAGCCAGAATCAGTGTCCAGTAATCAGGAACCCTGGTTTCAAGTTCATCAATGTCATGAGTAATAGATTCATGCGGACGCCCACATTTTGAAACAGCAACGCTTTTTTCATATAGGCCAGTTTCTTTTAGTGACAAATTCAAGTCTTTAATATTCTTGTAGGCTTTCACGATGGCAACATTTTCAACACCCTGAACTCGCCTGATTTGCTCTCCGCCATATGCTCCGGATGTAATTAATAAGGATTCTTCACCCTCGACTAAAATTCTGTTAAGCCGTGCGGCGGCTGCATGGAAGGATGTAATGCCTGGTATTGTCTCGATGTTGGCATCAGGCATAATACATTTCATTTTTTTTAAAATATATCCAAAAGTAGAGTATGTGGTTGGATCGCCCAAAGTGAGAAAGACAGCTGTTTTCCCGTTTTTCAAAGCTTCTGCGATTTCTTTGGCATTGTCAATCCAGGCGCTCTCCACTTCATCGGAGTGCTTTGTCATAGGGAAGCCAAGCTGCCGAATAACAGCATTTTCCGTGATATAGGGGGACGCTATATCAACTGCTAGGCTATAGGCGTTCTTGCTTGAGGCTGCCGTGAAAATAATGTCTGCTTCTTTGATTGCCCTGACGGCTTTAACCGTTATCAGTTCAGGGTCTCCGGGGCCTACGCCAACCCCGAATAGTTTTCCTGCGGGTTTCATATCAAGTCCTCTTGGGTGGTGATACTTGAAAAGATCTCAGGATAGAGAATCTTTCCAATGGTTAATATTCCTTGGTAAAGTCTTGGTACTGGTCTGGATACAATGTTTTCGTCAATTAGAAAGATCTGGTTTTCTTTAACCGCCTTGATAATGTGAAATCCAGGCTCATTGAGAATATCTTGGGCCTGGATAGGGTTCATAATACCCTTTTGGGCAAGAAATACATCTATCTCAGGCGCTTTTGCTAAAATTTGTTCTTTGCCATAAATGGCTACATTGGTATTTCTGGAGGCTTTTGCATCCTTAGCAACATTGATACCTCCGGCTGTTTCAAGAGCAAAAATAGGCATGGCTCCCGGGGTAAAGGTTTTCATTCTCCTGTGGATGGACTGAAAATACACCTTCTTTTTATTGGGTACTTCATGTGTTTTGTCTTTTATCTCTTGTATGCCTGCTTTGAAATTAGATACCAAATCCTGGGCATTGGCGTTTTTTCCCGTCAGTTTTCCAAGAGTGATCCAATAGTCAAAAACCTTATCGATAGTAGATGGTTGAAAGGACATAACAACAATGCCATAGGACCTTAACTGGTTTACAAATTGGGGATAACCGTTTTCAATCATGGGGCGGATTAATACAAGGTCAGGGCGCGTGGAAAGAAATTTTTCCGGGTCATCATGATATGAAAACCGTTGTTTTCCGGAGACCTCTTCAGGATAGGCGTCATTGATTGATACCCCGATGATTTGATCGGCAGCCCCCAGGTAGAATAAGTTTTCAGTATGGGCACCATATAAGGAAATGATACGTTTATATGGTTTATCAAAACTAAAGGTCCGACCGCGGTGGTCTTCAACAGTTTCGGCAATGCACACCCTGGTCAGGCAAAGGAGTACAGCCAGCACACCCAGGATTAAGACCCAGATTTTTTGCAACTTATGAGGCTTTAAAATAAGCCTGTTTTGCCTGGACATATTCATTGTACTCAACCTTTGTGTTGACATTAAATACTGCTTGTATTGCTTCTTGTGTAAAAACGTCTGTTGTATTTCCTTGAGCCAGTATACTTCCTTTTTTTAAAAACAGCATGGAATCAGACCATTCCGATGCAAGGTTCAGGTCGTGTAAAACTGCGATGATGGTTTTGCCTTTCTGGTGAACTTCCTGTTTCAGTATAGCTAACAGGTGCAGAGTGTGACTGATGTCCATATTGGAAAAAGCTTCATCAAGAAGAAGTATCGGAGTGTCCTGGCAAAGAGCTCTTGCAAACACACACCGTTGCTTTTCCCCGCCTGATAATTCTGTTATTTTCCGGTTTTTTAAATGGTCAACCCCGGTTCTTTGCATAATCGTATCTGCCATGTGATAATCTTCCTTGGTTGGATGGGAGAACCTGTCGATATAAGGGTGCCTGCCCATTAGGATGATTTCTTGAACCGTGTATGGAAAATTAACAGAGAAATTTTGTGAAACAAGGGCTATATTTCTGGCAAGTTGCTTTTTAGGAATCCTGGTGATCGGAGTGTCGTCCAAAAAGACGCCACCCTGATCAGGCCGCAAAAAGCCGGAGACAATATCAAGCAGTGTTGTTTTTCCGCTGCCGTTGGGACCCAAGATGCTATGGAATCCAGCTCCTTTAAAGCTGCAGGACAGGTCCTTCAGGATAGTTTGGGCTCCATATGAAAAGCGGATATTTTCTAGTGTGATGCCCAAAATGTTACCTCATCCGATTCCGTTTGAAAATCCAGCAGAACACGGGTCCGCCAATAAGTGCAGTAAGAATTCCGATTGGAATTTCATGGGGTAATACTGCACGGGTAATGGTATCCGCACCTAAAAGCAGTATTGCCCCTGCAAGCAGGGATACAGGAAGCAATGCACGGTTATCAGGTCCGGTCACAAGGCGAATCATGTGTGGCACCAAAAGGCCTACAAAACCAATAATCCCGGATATGGAAACAGAAACAGCGGCCAGCATAGAACCGGTTATCAATAAAATTACCGTCACTTTTTTCTGATTTACACCTAAGCTGGAAGCAGACCGGTCTCCTAATGAGATCAAATTTAGGTCTCTTGAATAGTAGTAGGCGATAGAAAAACCAATGCAAAGAAATGCAAGGATTACCAAAAAGTTTAACCAGGTTTTAGAAGCAAAACTGCCCATGAGCCAGAAAATGATAACTGATACCTGTTCATTGGCTATGAACTTTAAAAAGCTTATACCGGCTGAAAGGATTGCCGCTACAATGATTCCTGATAATATTAAATTGTTGGAGGATAGTCCACCACTGTGCTGGTTGGGTGAATATGACAGGTAGACCACGAAAAAAAGTGTGGCACAGGCACCAATAAAAGCAAATATAGGAATGGAAACATATGTGGCAGACAAGTTCAGCAATATGGCCAATGCTGCGCCGAATGCTGCACCTGCAGAAACACCTAGAGTGTATGGATCTGCAAGGGGGTTCAACAAAATGCCTTGAAACAAAACACCTGATACGGACAAAGCCCCTCCTACCGCAGCGCAAGTAAGTATACGCGGCAGTCTGACATCAAGTATGACAGCCCTAAAAGTTTCGGCCATATCCGGATTTGATAAAGGAAGGTTAAAAACAGGGTCAAGGAGTATGCAAAAAATCTCCCTGACTGGAATGCTCAGATATCCCATTGATAAAGAGGATATCACTGCAAAGAACAATGCAGGTATAAATACCAAGATTAAGACGCTTGGTTTTCCTGCGCTGTTTCTTTTCGTTTCGGTCATTTGCTGTTCCGGTTCCCGGATTTATGTGCCTGGATGTAACCAATGCCGGTAGTCTCCTTGTGAAATTGTTCCACGTGAAATGTATAGGCGGTTTTGTTCCGGGCGCTGTGTTTAAAAATAAAAAACCGGTTCATAACCATCTGTATGAACCGGGAACCGTATTTTTCCTCACATTGTCTGGTCCGCACCTTCCACGGGCTAACCTGGACCAATTATCAGGCAGGTTTTCTGACTTCCGGATCAACTTACTTTCCACGCCTTCCCAATGAGGTTCGCTCATCAGTGGTATTGTGGAGTTCATACCCGGTCACAGCGGCGGGCCCGTACCTGAATTTCACAGGATTCCCTTTTAACTGGGGGCAGCACCTGATATCCGGCCAAAATACCCTTTCCGACTATTAGTGTCAAGTAAAACCATCGGGATACAGTACAGGTATTTGATAAAATATCTTTAAAATTTGAAAAGTTATTCAATAAAAGCATCTTTGGATCTATTTTTACTTAGACATTTGTTAAAAAGGTCTGCAATTAATAAAAATGCCTGCTACTAACAGAGTTTAGTATTGACAATATTATCAATCTTTTGTAGCAAAAAAGGAGCAAGAACAGGGAATCCTGCGAAAATCAGGAGCGGTCCCGCCGCTGTAAATGGATACGGAGGCCTTGAGTACCACTGATCATTTGATTGTTTATGATTGGGAAGGTAAGGCCAGCCGGTTATGCCTAAGCCAGAAAACCTGACTTGCGAGTTACCTGTGCCATCTCTGCGGAAGACAGGGATCCGGATATGATTTGGATACATCCTTCTGTGTGATATGCGCGGAAGGATGTTTTGTTTTCTCAAAGAAACAGGTAATCAGCGCTGCGTGCCAGGCAGCGTATGAGAACCGGGGGGCGGTTCTAAAGGGCTCTGCTGTTTTAGCAGCAGAGCCCTTTATTGTTTAAAGTGTGTGCGAGATCAGGCAGTCTTGCTTTTTAAGGGGGCGGTCTGTATTGTTTAAGTCAAACCTCTTGAAAGAAAGACGACTATGAAATTTGAAACTTATCCCATTGATGCCAATATAAAAAAGAACCTGGTTAAAATGGGCCTGAAACGGCCAACAGATATCCAATACAAGGCGATTCCTTCTGTTTTGAAGGGTGAGGATGTCCTTGCTATTGCGCATACCGGAACCGGAAAAACTGCGGCATTTGCCGTCCCTGTCATAGACAAAATACAACGGGTTAAATCTTCAAAAACATCTTATGGCATTCACTGTATTGTTATGGTGCCAACTCGGGAACTGGCTGTACAGATATATGAGGTGTTTAGGTCTCTTTGTAAAAAGACGCGGGTAAAACCCTTTGTTGTTATCGGTGGTGTAGATCAGGATAATCAGATCAACCACCTGACTAAAGGAATAGATATCCTTATTGCTACACCAGGAAGAATGTTTGACCTGATTAGCCAAAAAGCCATTGATGTACGCCGGGTAAAAATTCTTGTACTTGATGAAGCGGATCAGATGCTGGATAAAGGGTTTATTAAGGATATCCAGTCAATAAAGCGGAAATTAAAGCAAAGGCATCAGACCTTGTTTTTTTCTGCAACCATAAACAAGGAAATAAAGAAGCTGGCCTTTTCACAGGTGCGATCTTCTGCAATCCGGATTCAAATTTCACCGGATGATCCTGTGTCAAAGAATGTGGCCCACTATGTGGTTTTTGTAGAAATGGATGATAAGCGGTTTTTCTTACGCAGATTTATCCGGGAACATTCTGAAAAGAAAATTATGGTATTTGTCAGAACGACAGTTCGAGCGGAGCGAGTGGCAAAGGCATTGGCAAGAAAGAACATAGACGCGTTAACGATTTATGGGCAAAAAGATCAGGACCAGCGTCTTGATGTCATGGAACGTTTTAAAGCAGATGATCAGAAAATTCTGATCGCAACAGATGTTTCTGCCAGAGGAATTGATATTCCCAATGTAGACTATGTGGTCAATTACGACTTGCCAGATCAAAAAGAAGTTTATGTCCACAGAATAGGCCGGACAGGTCGCGGGCGATCAAAAGGCTCTGCTGTCTCTTTTTGCAGTGAAGGCGAGCGACCGCTTCTTGAAGATATTGAAGGGTTTCTTGATAAAAAGATTGAAAAAATCAGCATGGATAGGGATGAGTATACACTCACGGTTGATGTGCTTGACGGCCCGGATAGTATCCAGGAGATGATCCGGGCCAACGAAGATTGGGAAAAGAAACGTAAGAAAAAGGCCAGACGCAAAAGGCGCTGATAGCCGTGTCACTAAACCCAGAGGTATAAAAAGCAACTGATGTACATGATCGTTACCGAGGTCGCAAGCGTCATGCGCAGTGCAGACAGTCCAAAAGCTGATTTTATTACCTTAACGTTTACGGCAAATGCATACAGGCAGAACAACCCTGTCAGAAGTATTAAAAGCGGTGATGACATGCCAATTTGAAGTACGGCCACAAATGGTGCAAGGGGCCACAAGGAAATGGCAGCGGCGCCAATGTGGAAATAAGAGATCATAAAATTGGCTTTACCGCCCATGGCTTTAAGAAAGACCCAGATAAAAAGGGCTGCACCGGCGTGCATGAAAAAGGCTACAGGGATACCTGCAATAATAATTTTGGCGACATTTACAGCTTGTGCATCAAAACCTTTTTCAACCAAAACCAGCTTGCTGAATAGGGCGGCTGAGCATCCATAAATCAATCCTAGAACCAATACATTGACAATACAGTAAAACTGAAGCTGCTTAATCTCTTTTTCCGTTTCCCAGGAAAAGGGTGTGAAGCTTAACAGGTTTCCCATGGTTGTCAGATAGTTCATTTTAACTCCTTTTGAGCCTGTGCAGTTGCTTTTAAATATGGTGCAGTGCCCGGGCCTATCCCGGGCACTGTTGGGGGTCAGGTCATACCCCAGGAGAAAACATTATTGTTTTCCGATCAACTAATTACGTCCAGGGAACAAGTCCCCAGCAGAATACTCCTAAACAGATCACAGCAGCGATAATCGGTACAGTGATGCCGTTGTATCTGGTTTCTTCATAATCTGTACCCCAGCCATGGATGCGGTCGATAACCCGCTTATCCGCGAGCGTCGGAGCAAAGGATTTAAACATTGCCATACGGTTAAAGGCAATTGAAAGGATGATGAACATGGCAAAACTCAATGGGATGGTCACCATACCACCGGACATACCTAGAGCCGCCACAAGTCCTTTACCTATAACAACAGATGGAATTACATGCGGAGAAATCAGGATGTAGAGGAAACCGCAGAACAGAGAAGATATAATCAGAGCAAGCTTGTTTGCCTCTTTCCACCATACACCCAAAAGGATAGCCGGTGTTGCAGTTGTCGCAAGAAGTCCAAAGGCCCAGAGAATACTGGTTACAAGAAACTTCGGGGGTTTAAACGCCATAAGGATGGCAAGCAGGCCGCCCATTGCAAGTGCTGCGTATCCCCATTTCATCTTTTTGGAAGAGTCCATGTTCGGAGCGATAATACCCAAAAGGTCAGAACCGACGAGGCCAGCAATCGCCATCAGGTTACCACCAATGGTGGAAAGGCCTGCGGCAACAGCGCCACCCATAACAAAGGCTGCAACCAGTGTGGGGTTGTAAAATACGTTCAGGATCAAGATGGTCTGGTCAGCTTTTTCAATAATCCTGCCGGTTGTGGCAGTAAAGAAGTTACCAGTAAAACCAACTACATAAGTACCGGAGAACAACAGCCCTAAGAACAGGGCAAACCAAACGACTGCCCAGCGGGCGCTTTTTACTGAGGATGAGGTAAACACCTTCATGGCCAGATGTGGAAGAGCAACAGGGCCAAGAGTAAAGGCCGGGATCAGTGCAAAGTACCATCTAAAGTCATACTTCATGTCAAAGAATGTCGGGATGGCTTTTACCATTTCAGGTACCATATCGCCGTATGCCAGGGGTGGGAACCACCAGCCTGAAGAACCAAGGGCCTTCATAATAGCACCCATTGGAACGATCATGGCTACAGTCATAACAACCATCTGGAATGCTGCATTATATGAGGCACCGTACATGCCGCCGACTGTAATAAATCCGACAGTAGCAAGACCGGCAACGACAATTGCAGTGTTATAAGGTACACCAAAGAGCAGCTCAAAAGCACGGCCAAGACCGATCATCTGTCCCAGTGCATACATGATCATGATCAGGATCATCCAGCAAACGATAACCACAGTGGCGGGTTTACCGTAACGCTGTTTGATGAATGTAGCCGGAGTGAAGGCTTTCATACGTCTTAAACTTGTTCCGTATAACAAGGTCAATAACGGAATCGAGATGGCCCACTGGATCCATAAGTAAACAAATGGAACCTGCAGTTTGAGGATCAGGGCGATTACCCCGAGGAATGTGGCCAAAGAGGCCCAAGTGGCAGCCATACCAAGCCCGTTGGTAACGGGGCCAATTGAAAAACCGGCTGCGTAAAAGTCTTCATCAGATGTGGTCTTTCGAGAAGACATGTATCCCACGTAGTAAAAAATGGCAAAAAGGATGGCCACAACGCCCAGGCCGCCCCAGACATTACTTAGTGCATATTCTGCTGGCATGGTGCCTCCTTATTCTTTTACTGATTCAGTATCGGTTTCGGTTTCAGGGGGAAGGGAATTGACATACTCTTCCATTTCATCGTCAAATTTGTTGCAGACAATGGTCATGACCAGGCAGACAGCGGCGATTCCGAACCAGCCCAGAAGAATGGGGACAATGTATTGGACAGGAAACCCCCAAAGTGTTCCTTGCTGGAGTGATGGAAATAGAACAAAGATCGATGCCGAATGACCCATGAGGAGCAGTAGAACAGAGAAGACAATGGTCAGGGTGATCTCCTTTTTGTAGAGCTTTTCTTTCATGTCGATAACTCCCTCCTAAAATAAATATAAATAACATTCTGGATGAAGCGAAACAGGTCCATGTTTTCTCCTGTTCCACCCATGCCGCTTATCACCTATTTATCAAACAGGTCCTACCTTGTATTGCGTATCTCTGAACCTGATTCTCCATAAAAAATGGTGTAGTAAAGGGGGGAATATTTAACAATCGGCTGAAATCCGATTTTAAATGTAGGTTATTTTGTGGGGGATTCTAGGGGATGGGACTATCGTCTTGTAGGTTCATGAACCTACAAATCCTCGCTGGTCTGGGTGGAAATCTGACCGGTTTTTTCAAAGTGAACAGCGCAGCGGACCAATTCATTGGCGTGTTTGAGATTTAGTTTTTCCTTGATCCGCTCACGATAGGTTCCAATGGTTTTGATACTCAAAAAGAGGCGTTCGGCAATTTCCCGGGATGAAAATCCTCTGCCAATGAGCTTGAATACCTGGAGTTCGCGGTCCGTCAGCCGGTCGACCGGGCTTTTATCCCTTGCTTTTGGGGGGTCTGACATCGATAAAAGGATATGCTCTTTAACCTTTTCATTCAGGTATATTTTTCCTTCGAGCACATGGTGAATCGCCGTGACAACAGATTCCATGGCCTCCTGTTTCATGATGTATCCACGGGCACCGGCGGACAACGCACGCTGGGCATAAAGATATTCGTCATGCATGGACAAGACCAGTACGGGGATTTTACTATGATACTGCTTGGCGTATTTTACCAGGTCAATACCGTCGGACTGCTTTAACGAGATGTCAGCAATAATCAGATCCGGATCCATCTGATTGATTTCGTCAATGGCCTGCTCCACATCCTTGGCACTGCCGAACGCTTCAAGATCATCTTCCTGGTTGATGAGTTCAGCAAGACCCAACCTGAATATGGGGTGGTCTTCAACCAGTAGTATTTTCTTTTTTTCGGGCATATCTCATCCGTTTTGATTTGAATGGTATTAGAGCATTCTCATCTGCTATACCACCATCCGCACTTGAATAC
Organism: Desulfobacterales bacterium; assembly: GCA_022361535.1. The sequence continues at coordinate 7,339 of JAKSAU010000001.1, read as the reverse complement.
CAGGCTTTTCAGTCTTCTAAAAGGGCTGCATCAAGCATTGTCAGCTTTACTGTTGTTCCTTTGCCCTTCTCTGATGAAACTACCAGTGATGCACCCACTATTTTTGCCCTGTAATTCATTATTCTCAAGCCCATGCCTTTGGCGCCGGGTACGGGATCAATTCCCGTGCCATTATCCTGAATACTAAATTCCATCTGGTTGTCTTTGATTGCCATAGAGATTATTATTCTATCGGCTTTCCCATGTCGGATGGCATTTCGGACTGCTTCTCCAGCAATATGATAAAGGTTTAACGTCACCATGTGGTTATCAATTTTCAAGCCTTCGCTAATTTCAAGTCGGCAGTCAACATCATGGATCATCCGGGTATTGGTTACCAGATCTTCAAGAGACGTGTTAAGGCCATGTTTGAAATAGACCGGACACAGTCCTCGAGCAAGACCACGTGTTTTTGAAATCGCCTCTTTAATCAAATCTGAAATTTTGTCAGACAATTTTTCCACATCCGGATTGTTTTCTCCGGCTTTGCGTTTAAGAACTTTTACAAGTCCTTCAATACCGATAAGATGAGGACACAAATCGTCATGCAGGTCATTGCCAATTGCCTGGCGCTCTTTTTCTCCGATTTCCATGATGGATTTTTCAAGGTGCTTGACCTGAGAAACATCTCTATGAATGATAACCGAGCCCAGTGGCTCTCCGTTTTTATCGCGGTACACAGACCCGCGGGTGGTAACGTCTATAAGCTTTCCGTCTTTGGCTTTTCTTTTGGTTTCAAGTCTTGGAATGATTTCACCATTGAGAATTGAGCGTATTCCCTCCATGGTTTCTTTCCAATGGGCTTTGGGAACAAAGTGATCCAATTTATTTCCAAGGCAGTCCTCAAGGGTATATCCGAATACCTTGGTAAAGGCGGGATTCATATACGTCACTTTACCGCTCATATCATACACAACGATGGGGTCGGGAACCGACTCCATAACTGAGCGGTACTTTTCTTCACTTTCTGTCAGGGCTTCCTGTACCTGGCGCCGTTCATGAATTTCATTGTTGAGTTCCCTGTCATAAGCGTCCAACCGGTCCATGAAGGAGTTATAGTAAAAAGCAAGTTGTCCAACTTCATCCCTTGACCCCATGGTGACACCACGGTTTGAGAAACCACCCGCAATATCTTCTTTAAAACGCCCCATAAGAGAGTGAAGAGGTTTGGTTATGGTTTCACTTAAAAACGCGGTAATCGGAATAAAAAGAACCAGTGCGGCCATCCCTACCAATACTATAATCTGCTTTATGGCAAAGAGGGGAGAGCGGATCTCATCAAGGTATGATGAAGAGGCTACAATCCATTCGTATTCGGGGATATAATTGAAAAAAACAAGTTTTTCACGATAACGGGTTTCTCCCGGGTTTTTCCAGGAATAGTAGAGTTTACCGTTTTTCTTTTCAAGCATCTCTTTGAAAAACTGGGCTGAGAACCGTTTATCCTCAAAAACATTGATGCCGGTCAGTTCAGGATGGATAATGATGTTACCCTTGGTGTCCATGACATAGGAATACCCGGTGTCTCCGAACTTCAGGCTTAAAATTCCGTCTTTAAAATCTTTGACGTCTACAAGCTTAAGAAATTCTTTTCGATAGGAAGAGACTGTTATCATCCAGTTCCAGGGTTCGAAATAATTTAGGTATAGGGCTTTGGGGCGGGGATGGTCATCTCCCGGATTCTGCCATTCATACTCAATATATCCGTCTTTTATGGCTATCATTTCCTGGACAAATCGATGATCAGAAATATCCAAGCCTTCAAGGGATTTTTTCGGATGCCTGAGTACCCTGCCCTGTCCGTCAAGAATGCAGATATAACCGCTGATACCAATACTTTGGCTCAAGATAATGTCAGCCCCCATTTTCATGGCAGCCTCGTTGGAAATTTCACCTCTTTGAGAACGGTTGTACAGGTCTTCGATTATTTCATAGTTTTTTTCTGCAACCCCTCTTAGTCGGTTCTTAATGGAAACATAGACAGCCGTTTTTACTGTGTTGTGGATAGCAGACGTTGAATTTTTCAACTCACTTTCTATATTGGCTTCAACATTTTGTTTAACAATGGAATAGATGATCAGGCTTGAAAGGCTCATGACCACGATAAAACATGAGGAGTAAATAAAAAGCAGCTTGTACCGGATGGGGAAGTTCCTGATCAAATCAAAAGGGTTCATGCCGGCTCCTGAATGTTATAATCCTAAATTGTCATTACGAATCAACATTGTCTTACGGTTATTACGAGAACGTTTCAAAAAGTCTTTGATTTGTCAATGGATTATGATTTTCAAGTGACAAGTTGGCCTTGGAACTAAAAAATCCGATTCAGTGTGGAACTGAATCGGATTTTAAATAATGCTATAGTGTGATGACGATCATGAGAGCACGTATTTTTTTCTCCCAATGCCGGCAATAAAAATCAGACCGAATCCAAATAGCAGCATGGTTGTTGGTTCCGGGTTTGCGTAGAGTGTCCCGGTCTCAACAATGTATCCTTTTATGTTTGCATTACCGTGTTCATCATTCCATTGCCAATTGTCATATCTTCCCCATGTGCCTAAGTGCCGTTCGTTATAGATACTCCAGTCATTGGGTTCACCATCTTGCCAATAGGTAAAAGCAAACGCTTCACCTGTGGCCCATTCCCAACCTTCGTCTTCAGCATAATTTTGGTCATCCTTTTGGACGCCGCCAAGCCAGAATTCACCTGAAAATTTTCTATAGTTGCCCTGGTTACTTTGGTAAAAAGCATCCAAAGCACCGGCCATTGCAAGTTGCTCGTCTAAACTTGTTATGGTTGCAAGATAAGCGTCGTTGCCATATTTATTTTCCATGTTGGTCCAGGCAGTATCCCAATCGTAACCGCCAAACTCGACAGTATAGGTATGCACGTTATTATTTGGGTCCGTCCAAGTCCATGAATAATTATTCAAATCTATAGAGGTGGCATTTGCAGCTGTTGCAATGAATAAAAAGAGTATAATCGATAATAATATTTGTTTCATCTTCAGTCTCCTGGGTGATGTGCTTTATCTATATCTGTTGCTAATACACATGTTTCAGCAATTTTGGTGCCACAAAGATCGCATTTTGAGATGTTGTGCGATAAGTCTTTGAATTATTGCGTTTATCGAGAAATGTTAAGATTTGAATAGATTGTTTGTTTCTAAAAAATTTCTATATAATTATGTTAATAGGTAATTTATGTAACAAAAAGATGGCATTGCTTTTAGAAATTGTGAAAAAAAGGTGTTACATATTTTGTGTGACAAGTCGAGCTGATTAAACGTTATTGTCTCGAAAAACAACAACTATGCTAAAAAGTCTGTCTTATATTTACTCCATATGTTCAAAGCAATTCGCAAAGGTTTCATCATGGGTACTGTATAGGTATGCAGCTTTTTATCAGCCATGTAGGTCCTGCATCTGTTCACATAGTCTGAAAATCCCCTGGGTGAGATAATCAAAGGCTTGGACATTTCCTGTTTAAGTTCAAGCAACCGTTCGGGCAGGTACTCTGATAGCAGCGGGACTTGAAGATAAATAGCGGCTATGATCACATCTGTGTTAGGGTCCTGGTCCACGATGCGGATAGACTCTAAAAGCCGGTCATCTTTGCAGTTACCAAAAAGGTCAATGGGATTATTGCCCACATTGTTTAATATCTTGTCCTTTATCGTCACCTGCTCGGGTTTGAGGTCTTTTGCAATGAGATCCTGCATCCGCTGTTTTGTTTCAGGAGCGAACTCGGCCAGGGTCATACCTTCTTCCGTAACCTGGTCAGCTAATAAAATGCCGGCTCCGCCACCGACACTGACAACAGCAATACGGTTACCGTCAGTTTTCGGTTGGCTAGTGAGTATGGAAAGAACATTGACGATGATTTTAGGGTCCTCTGTCAGTTCTTCGACAAGATAAAAACCGGCCTGGTCGCAGCAGGCTTTAAATGCGTCGTGGGAACCGGCCAAAGAAGCGGTATGTGACAAAGCTGCCTGGGCACCGCCGCCCATGCCGCCTTTAATGATTAGAACAGGCTTCTTTTTGGCAACTTCTTTTCCTACTCGCATGAGTTTAAGACCGTCTGCTACGCCTTCCAGGTAGATAGCGATAATTTTAATTCTGGGATCATCACCCATATGGGATAATACTTCAGGTACACCACAGCTTGCTGCATTTCCAATGGAGACCCATTTGCCAAGGTTTTGGTTGTCAGCACCGAACATTTCCAGCAGCTCAAGACCGATTCCGCCGCTTTGGGATATAACGCCCACACAGTTGGAAGGAGTTGGCGGGACAGAACGCTGCACCGGGATATAATTGGTATTCAAACCTGAAAAATTGTCAATTACTCCCATGCAGTTGGGTCCGACAAAAGCGACTTTATATGTTTCACTTAGGTTGATCAGTTTTTCTTCCAGGTCAGCACGCCCCATCTCTGCAAATCCGTCACTGAAGATGATGGCTCCTTTTCCCCCTAGTTTACAAAGCTCTTCAAAGATGGACACGGTTCTTTCTGAGCTGACAGCAAATACACAGACATCAGGTACTTCCGGCAAATCAGCCAAGGAGGGATAGCAAGTTAAGCCATGAATCGTTTTCAGCTTTGGATGGACCGGATATAGCTTTTTTATACCCATGCAGTTTTTTAAGATAACCCCACCCTGGGTTCCGGGCCTTGAAGCTCCGATAACGGCAACTGATTTTGCATTAAAAATGGCATCCACACTTTCCCGCTTCCAGTCCCTGACATCCTCGGATAAAGGTGCCACGTTTTCAGGGTCTCGAATCAGGCGCGCATCTACAACTGCATATCCTTTTTCATAAACAATGACAGGATTGAGGTCTAATTCACAGATATCCGGATTGTCAGCCATGAGTCTGGACACATTTATGGCAAGTTCGATAATGGCTTTTTTATCATATTTTTGCCCCCTGAAACCGTCCAGCACTTTACCTGCCCTGGTATTGGTCAGCATCCGCTCCACATCTTCTTCGGAGAGCACACCGATTCCCATGGCTGCATCTGAGTACAATTCCACGAAGATACCGCCGATACCGATCATGGTGATCGGACCGAACCCCGGGTCCTGTTTGCCGCCAACAAGGAGTTCAAATCCTTTTTCAGCCATCTCCTGGATAAGCAGGCCTTCTTTTTGCTCTTTTGAAAAACCACCCATTATGCTTTGAATAGATTGGACTGAAGAAGTGAGTTCATCTTTGTTTTTGAGGTCTAAAAACACCATACCCTGGTCGGACTTGTGGATAATTTTATTAGATACTGGTTTGACGACCACAGGATATCCAAGCTTATCAGCTGTCTGGACAGCCTCTTCTAAGCTGTATAACTGCTTGCCCTGGGATTGGATATTATATTTGGACAACAGTTGGGCACTTTCTTCAAAATTGAGTTGGTATTTATCCATGGCTGTTTATCCTTAAATCTATGGTGTTGATATGGTTCAAAGTATTTTTTAAGGCGTGAGTTCTTCTTTGAGCATACAGCATGCAATTTTATGACAAGGGGTGCCAAACTCATCATAAACCAGGTTGCCTGGCTGGATCATTTTGTTCATCACACAGCCCTCAGGGATGTCCAGAGAAAAAAGATCCATTTCATTAATTTGGGGCTGTGCAACCAGCCGGTTCTCTTTTATCTCATATGAATGCAAAGGAAAATCTTCGCAAATGGGGCATTGGTAAACCCTGCCGTTTGGGAATACAAAATAGTTGTCTGCCACGTTGGCTGCACACTCAAAAGGTTCGCCAGGCTCAAGAAAAACCTTGGGATAAGTCACGATAATTCCGTGAGATACGATCTGTTCAGCTGTCTTAGGAATCGTTTCCAACCAGGTTGCCTTGGATACCTGGTGCCTAGCTTCTGATGCGTTGGATTCTCCGCGTATTCCCACAACCTGTATGAAAAACCGGGAGATTCCCAAACCTTTTACAACCCTTGGCATCAGGTCAAGTTCATGGATGTTCTTTTCTGATACCGTATAAATCATGGAACAGGTAAACCCTTTGGATGAGGCTTTTTTTATCCCGGCCATGACAGTATCCCAGCACCCTTCTCCCCTGATGGAATCGTTTGTTTCTTGTGTTGCCCCATCCAGGGAAAAGGATATGAAATCTACTTCATCCGGTTTAATTTTATCCAGAATATCGCGGAATAGGTATCCGTTTGTATCAATGGTGATGGATTTAAAGCCTAATTTTCGGGCTGTTTTTACAGCCTCAGCCAGATTTGGATGGAGGGTTGGTTCCCCGCCTAAAAACACCAAGTTTGTTTGACTTGCTTTATGGGAGAAAATGTTCAGCCAGTTTTGGATGGTATCCAAGGATAGAGTGGTTTCCCCGTGCTGCTCCCTGTTAATATAGCAATGGGCGCAGCGCAGGTTACAGCGGGTCAAAATGTGAAAAAAGAGATTTGAACTCTGCTTTGAAAAGGCAACGGTCTGTTTTTGCATCTTATCCCATGCACTGCTTGGTGAAGTTGGGATCAAACGGAACAGGGTAGCTGCCGTCAAAGCAAGCCTTGCAAAAGTTCATTTCCGGATTTTCCACACCTGAGGCTTCAAGCATGCCTTCTATGGAAAGATAATGCAAAGAATCCAGACCAAGATATTCTGTCAGTTCGTCAATGGGCTTCTGGGCAGCGATCAGCTCGCCTTTGGAGGAAAAATCAATGCCGTAGTAGCAGGGGAATTTATGGGGCGGGCAGGAGATCCGCATGTGGATTTTTTTTGCACCCAGTTCCCGCAAAGCTTTTACGCGGGTTTTAGCAGTCGTTCCCCTGATGATGGAATCCTCGATAATTATGATATCTTTTCCCTTGATCAGTTCTCTTACCGGGTTCAGTTTGACCCGAACTGCAAAATCCCTCATGGACTGGGTAGGCTGAATAAAGCTTCTGCCCACATAATGGTTCCGGATCATGCCCATTTCAAAAGGGATGCCTGATTCCGCGGCATATCCAATGGCCGCGTAATTACCTGAGTCAGGAAACGGCATAACCAGGTCAGCATCTACATGGGATTCCTGGGCAAGTCTCCTGCCGTGGGCTTTTCGCATCTCATAAACGTTTTTACCGTCAATGGTGGAATCAGGCCGGGCAAAATAGATGTACTCAAAAATGCACAAGGATTTTTTTGCCGCGGCATTTGGATGACGCAGACTTTTGATCCCGTCCTCATTTATGATGACGATTTCCCCTGGCTCCAGCTCCCGGATGAATTCGGCCTGAATCAGGTCAAAGGCGCAGGTTTCCGAGGCCAATACATAATGGCCGTTGAGCTTACCT
>JAKSAU010000177.1 GCA_022361535.1 Desulfobacterales bacterium | reverse complement strand
CTGAGTCCAGAACCCGAAACGTGATTTTCAAAGCAGGCCTAAACCTACAGGCAAAATACATCTCTTCTGCGGATTCTTCCTCTAATGCAAAACCATAGAACTCTTTCACTGCCATCTCTCCTTTCGACCAAACGGACAGTCTCTGCACCAGGATCTGTCCTTGCAGGCATTGCAGATTGGGATTCTTTTTAGAGTCGCCCCCAGATAATCAAAAATTTCAGCCATCGCCTTTGTCATTGGTAGTTTTGCCGCCCAGGCAATACGCCTCAAAATACGGCTGTGGTAATAAGTTAGCTCGGGTGTGTACGCCATTGACTCCCTCCTAATCCATAACGATTTTTCTTCGTGGCCTGTCAAATACCTCAACAATCGCATTCTCAATCTCTGCCATGCCTGACCTGATTTCTTCTTTTAAACCCTCACTTGTCCTGATCTGCTCAGCACTTGACCCATTTAAAACGCTTTGAGCCCGGTCAACCAAATCAGCCAGCTTGTCATCTTTGAAAATATTTCGTTCCTTGAATGTTTGGAAATACTCATAAAAACTCTCAACCGTCGTATTCTTAAAGATTTTAGATTTGCCATTCCCATTTTGCGTAAACCGCTCCGAAATTCTTTCCACCATCTGGGCAAAGTCCTCCCTGAGTGCATCAATTGCCATTGACCTTGCCTCTTCCATGGTCTGGATGAATTTTTCCTTTTCGCGCTCATAGACTTCCGGCGCTAAAAGTGTGGTGTCGCCATTGGGAACATCCAAAACGATAAACCGCCAGGCAAAATTAAATTTAGCCCCAATATCAACCGGATAATCAATTTCATTGAACAGTCCGCCAAGAAAGCCCTTCGCAGAATTGCGCAGTTTGTTGTAATCCAATGTAAAATCAATCACAGCCAGGTTGAATTTGGATTGAAAACTGCAAAGTTTATGATCCACCTGGCTGATTAAATCTTTGGGAACGAAAACCATTCCCGTGATTGGAAACGGCAGGCTGATTGAAGCGAGATAATTTCTTGCAGCATTACTGATCTTGCAAATCGGCTTTAGGCTTGCAGGATCCACAAGTTTTTTAGTCGCACTCACCCAATCAATGCCGGAGCCTGATTGTTCAACCATGCCGGAAAGCTTCGATTTATCAATTCTTTTGACCCCTCCCCATTTGCTTACAGTTAGCTGAACCAAACAACCTTTCTGAAAAATGTTATCAGTCATGATCTTTTCCTTTCACAAAAAAAAGGCCCCAAAATCACGCAGAAATAGCGCTGACCTTGAGGCCCTGGTTAGAAACTAATTTTTAAAAATGAATTGAGTTGACAGGCGTTTTGAGCTACCCGCAGATCGGCAAATACTTCTTCGTCTTTGATTTGTTCGTGTAAAAATATGCTGGGGTGAGTTGCTTTTCTACTTCTTTTCCAAGCAATTCCTTCAAAAATTCACTCTCAGCGATACAGGACTTGCCTTCAAAGCCCCTGGTTTCAATTTTGACATCCCCCTCACTTGAAATATCAACAATGATCTCTTTCATGTCTTCTACTCCTTTTGAACTTTTAGTCACATCCGGACATAAAGCCGAACGCCCCGGTCGGTTTGCCTTTCAACTACCCTGTAGCCTTTTCTCTTCGCTTCAGCTTTGGTCCGCTCAACTGCATATCTTTGCTTGAGAAGGCCGCCCTCTTTTCCAATGGCAGTTTCAATGGTGGTGTCAAAAAAATCGGTCAGCAGGTCGTATCTGCCTTTAGTGAGAACCAGGCCAATTTCAAAGCCGGCACCAGGAATTGTGATTGCATGATCACATTCCCCCTCGCCCCCATACCATCTATAGGTCTTCTTATCCCGGACCAGATTTATCCCCAGGTGCTGACATGCCTTTGAAAGCGATTCTAAGTCTGTGACTTCCAGTTCAATTTTCGATATATGACTCACGATATCCTCCTTATGGTTTTTGTATTCGTTTCTGAAACTGCGTTTGCTCTTCTTGCCATTGTTCTCGCCCAGTCACGAAGGGACCCGATGTCTTCTTTCATCGTTTTTGACAGGGGAACGATATTTGTAACCGCAGTCTCATATCCATCAAACAGACTGTCCTTTGCGAGTTGCTCAATTTCAGCACCAGTCCACCCCTTTAAAGTTTTAACTGCATCTGTTGGAATCTCGGCCCCGTATCGGCGATTCATGATCTTAATGATATCCTGGCGTTCTGCTTCAGTAGGCAAGTCCACAAAAAAAAGCCCGTCAAATCTGCCGGCTCTCATGAATTCCGGAGGCAGGCTGGAAATGTCGTTCGCCGTTGCCATAACCAGAATCGGTGAAGAAGTTTCCTGCATCCAAACCAAAAAGTGGGCAAACATCGAGGCGGTAGTGCCACCATCTGAGCGCCCTGAGGATTTAATCCCGGAAAAAACCTTGTCCAACTCCTCAAGCCACACAACAGCCTTACCAAAAGCATCAATAGTGGCTGTAGCTTGGCGCATTTTCTCTTCTGATTCGCCAACCAATGACCCCTTGAGTGCGGAAATATCAAGCCTAATCAGCGGCCAACCCAAAATTGAAGCAGCAGCCTTACAAGAAAGACTCTTTCCCGTCCCTGGCACACCAATCAAAAGAAGCGCTTTGGGCTTAGGCAAGTGCTCCCCTCCAGGTTCAAACGCCTTCATTCGATTAGCCAGATATTCTTTAAACGGCTCAAGCCCTCCCACCTGGTCCATTGAAACCGGTGGAAAAAATTCCATGAGCCCGGTG
>JAKSAU010000996.1 GCA_022361535.1 Desulfobacterales bacterium | reverse complement strand
TTTCGAAGCGCTAACTCTACCCGCCGCTTTTTGCTTGAAAAAAGAGCTAAACACAGATCGTTTCGTATTTTCTTTTAAGCGGATAACAGAATCTTCAAGTGAAAATCTACTTTCGCAAGAGAAAGGGATGTTTCCAAATAAGAATGTATCTAATTTTCTAATCATGACTCATAACGGTTGAACTGACGGGCCGCGCCACAGCACTTGAAAAAGGTGGCTGAGTTGCTCGCGGTCCCGTCCAGTGATGGGTTATCTCGTGAATTTATTGACATAGTTATGTATCAATGAAAACTTCAATGATTGAAAAATAAGTATTGAACCAATCACACCGTAGAAAAACGGTAATAATGCAATTACAGTTCTTGTATCGACCAATTGCCAGTTATTGGAAACTGTGAAAATTTGCATAAATGAAATCAGTGTACCGATTAGCCCAGCAACAAAGGATAGATAAGATGCATGATTGAAAAGCTTTACGGAAAGATTAAAATCTTTTTTAGTAAAATGGTCAACAATTACAAAGGCACCGACCAACGCTTTAAAGGGGAATGTTGGCCCAAATGAAAATAGAATTCCACATAGAGTTACTATGGCCACAATAATAAACGAGGGAACATTAATAATCAGATACAGGTTGGAACCCATTAGAACTGTCCCGAAAATTGTTCCCAATATAAGGATGATCGAAACAATTTTAGTCAGCAACGAGATGATATTATGTAATTGATGGCTCATAATAGTCCTTGATTCCGAATTGAGAGATAACCATTGATTATCAGGTCAATTTTCCCTGATAAGTTGAAAATAAACCTATTATCAGGGAAAAAATGATTGTATCTGAAAAAGATGAAATTCCCTGACAAGAATAAATATCGAGGATACTAATCATTTCCTAAATGAAAAAGCAACATTAATGATTAATTTGAGTGGTTTTAAGAACTGGGTGATTGTCTCGGTGTTAGGCCGTGGTGCGGGTGGGCGGTGGAGCGGCATCATGGACAGAACGACATGCTGACTGACGCTCCTCTTCCGGTCAGGACGACCGGGAGAGGTTTAGTGGAAACGCCCACCCGTACCACGGCCGGGTTAATGCCAAAACAGTATTTTAATGTGTGTTTATTGAAAATTCTGATCACCAGGATAGCTTGACTTCAACTCCAAATTCACATAATAATTGGCAGCTTAATAGTGAATCTCAGCAGGACTTAAATAACTGAAATCTTTCCTTTGGACAGCTTAATATTGAAATTTTATCATACAAAAATAATTGTTTTCCCGGCACATTCTTTATTTAGAAGAATAGCTTTGGTTTTAGGTGGCATTCTTTTATGCGCGTTTCTTTTTTGTGTTTCCCAGGCCAGGGCTGAATCTCTGACTATTGCCTGTTATAAAGACTACCGTCCTTATTCCTATGTCAATGCCCAGGGTAAAATCGAAGGGGTACTCATTGATTTTTGGAGGCTTTGGGGAGAAAAGAACAATGTGACCCTCACCTTTATTCCTGATCATTTAACCCAGAGCATGGAGCGGGTAAAAAAAGGTGAAGCGGATTTTATGATAGGGCTTTTCAAGTCAAAAGAGCGGGAAAACTTCCTGGATTTTTCCAACCCAATCATGGATGTTCATACCAATCTTTATGTTCGTGAGGACCTGGATTTAGAGTCCATTGGTGATTTGACCGCTTCAACCCCGGTGGGTGTGATTCAAGATGATTTTGTTGTGTCGTATCTGAGCACTAAGCATCCCAATATTAAGGTGAAGGAATTCCAAGGGTCCAAGGATGTGGTGAGACATGCCATGGCAGGAAAAATAAAGGCATACGCACTTGATTTTCCAAATGCGGTTTTCCTTTTGGCCGAGCATGATTCTTTAACAAAGTTCAGAAATCTGCAAACCTTGTACACGGAAAAATTAAGGGCCGGGGTTGCCAAAGGGAACAGCCCGCTGCTGGCAATGATTAATAAAGGTCTTAAATCGGTTTCAAAAAAGGAAATAGAAGAACTGTACAGTAAATGGGGGATTGCCCCTCAGCCGCTTATCATCCGGTATAAAGGCTGGATCATCTCTACCATCTTGGTCCTGTTGGGTGGATGCATCTGGTTTATGATATACATCCGGCGGCTTAAAAACAGAATCCATGGAATGAAGAAAGGCAGAAAGCCGTTTGACATGGGTGAGTGGCAAGACATCATCCGTCAGGGTGAAAACGATTGGGTGGAATTCAAATCCTCTTTAAGATGGAACATCCAGACAGAGAAACCAGACAAGCGTATAGAAGCTGTCATTGTAAAAACCATGTCCGCGTTTATGAATGCCAGGGGCGGAACCTTATTCATCGGGATAAATGATGATGGAGAGGCCGTTGGGATTGAGGCTGATTATAAAACGTTTCAAAGAAAATCTAACCGGGATGGGTTTATGCTAAAGTTGTCCAACCTGATCTCCCAGAATATGGGCCGCCAATGCCACAAGTTTATTGTGACAGATATCCAAGTTATGGATGGTAAAGATGTTTGCAGGATAACGGTTAAACCCGGAGAGCGTCCCATATTTGTAAAAGACCAGGGTAAAGAAGCCTTTTATATCCGGGCCGGTGCCTCGTCAGTTCCTTTAAGTATGAGTGAGGCGCACGAATATATCAGTTCCCGGTGGTAGGTTTAAGTTCTACAATATGCCCAAGTAAATCGGATTGTTTTTAAGGAGGAGCAATGGGAAGAGAAATAGTTTTATTTAAAAGTGAAGAAAAAAAGAGCGCAACTGAAATAGCACAGACGTTAAGGCTTATTGCAGATAAAGTAGACAGCGGTACCATGACCCTTAAACAGGGCGACTCTGATGTGACACTGGAATTCCCGGGCCAGATGAAACTGGAGCTTAAAGTGGAAGAAGAGCAGGGACGCAAACACCTTAAAAAATCATTTGAAATCGAGTTGGAATGGATCCCCGGACAAGCTGATGATGCTGGGGGGGCCACCATCCTTTAAGCTGATTTCTTTTTTCAGTTTTGCTTTTCAGCCTTTTTCCTGGCTCGAATAAATGCTTCGGCCGTGGCAGCCACATCTGCTTTAGTGGTGGCCCAGGAGCAAACTGATATCCGTATCGCAGTTTTCCCCTGCCACATGGAGTTGCCGCACCAGCAGGTGCCGTCAGCCTGTATCAGATCGAGCATTTTTTTCGTTGTTTCCTCTTTTGGGCAGGATAAAAGTACCTGGTTGAATTCAACGTCATTGTGGATCGTGAAACCTTGGTTTTTAAGATCCTTGCCCAAGAGTTTGGCCATGTCGCAAAGATGGTCCACAAGACTTGTAAGACCCGATTTACCTAAATATTTCAATGTTGCCCATAGATCAATGCCCCTGGCCCGTCTGGACATTTCAGGGGTATAAAGCATGGGATCCCGTTTATCGCTGTAAATAATATAATCCCCGGTGTTTTGAAGGGCAGTAATCATATCTTCGGGGTGGCGGCACAGGACAATGCCGCAGTCATAAGGTGCGTTCAGCGTTTTATGGGCATCTACAGACCAGGAGTCCGCTTTTTCTATACCACGTGTCAGGTGCGCATAACTTGGTGATCCTGCCGCCCACAGACCGAACGCCCCGTCCACATGAACCCAGGCACGGGACGCACGATCACAAATTTTATAAAGGTTGTCAAAGGCACCGGTGTTTACATTGCCTGCCTGGGCAATAACAAGGCAGGTCTCATCAATATCCGGCAGTTGGTCTACCTTCATCCGGCCATGGCTGTCCACAGGGATCAGTTCAAGGTCCTGACTGCCAAACCCGATCAAAGATAAGGCTTTAAACACGGTGGAGTGAGCCTGCTCTCCAAGGATCACACGGGGCTTGGGTGCATTAAACAGTCCCTTTTCTCTTACATCCCATTCCATGTTGGCAAGTATCCGGTTCCGGGCCGCCAGCAATCCGCAAAGCGTGGCCGCAGATGTGCCTGAAACAAAGCCTGCTACCGTTGAGTCAGGAAGATTGAATATCTCTTTAAGCCAGGATTCGCAGACAGCTTCAAGCTTTGCTGCAACAGGGGAAGTAACATTCATGGCTGCATTTTGATCCCAGACATCGGCCAGCCATTTGGCAGCAAGGGCTGCAGGAAACGCAGCGCCATTCACAAATCCGAAATACCGCCCCCCGGTCTGGGCAACAGTCGCAGGTGACCCGATGGTGTGAAGCATCTCCAGAATCTGTTGCCCATTACCTAGCTCTTTTGGAAAAGGTTCATCAAAGGTATCAAGGGCATTTAGTGTGTCAGGGTCCGGATAAACAGGACGGTCGTCTGTCTTAAGGGCCGCCGGGTTGTGGATGGTCTTTAAATACTCAAACGCATAGGATTTTGCCTGATCAAACAATGCCTTGTCCTGATATTGGGACCGGGTGATATCAAAAAACGTGGATGGATTGGATTGAGGCATTTTGTTTCTCCTTTTAGGTCATCAAAACTTAGGCGGCATTATACCCTTTCAAAAGCATCAAAACAGCTACAGAGGCATGAAAATATAACCATAACAGTTTGATGCTTTGGGGTGCGGTTTTTCAACACATCGAAAATATAACACATTTTTCATTATGCCAATATTGACATAGCGAAAGGCTTGTGGTACCCAACTCTAAAAAAAAGATCCTGACAGGAGATATCCTGGAATATATAAGGAGGGCCCATGCCGCATCTGAGCATCAACAACAGCCAAGTCGAATTTCAGCCCGGGCAGACCATTCTTGACCTTTGTCAGACCCTGTCCATAAACATTCCCACCCTCTGTCACCTGGCCGGTACCTCACCTGACGGTGTATGCGGTCTCTGTCTGGTACAGGAGTCAAACCAGGGTATGATACAGGCTTGTTCTACCAAAGCGTCACCTGGAATGAAAATACGTACCGATGGGTTTGAGGTCCGGGAAGCCAGAAAACAGGCCATTGAGGCGCTGGTAGCAACTGGTAACCATAATTGCGGGGTGGCAGGCGCCATGACCGCCGGGTTTACGGATTTCCAGATGGATGCAGGGGATATGGAAGCATCTTTTGATCTTTGTCCGGTCTGGGGAGACTGCAGGCTTCAAGATTTGGTGTATGAATATCAGGCTCAGGTCAGTGTCTTTGATCAGGGATGGAAAAACCAGGTGCCGGATGTGGCCAACCCGATGATTGTCAGGGATTTTTCCCGCTGTATCGGATGCGGCAGGTGTGTGAAAGCCTGCAATGAGATCCAGGTCAACCAGGCGATTGATATGGATA
>JAKSAU010000550.1 GCA_022361535.1 Desulfobacterales bacterium | reverse complement strand
TCAGATTATATCTTTCAAAGGCCGCACGAATGACTGGAATACCTGCGGCATAACAGTCTTGCACACCGGGAAAGGTGTCTTTAATAACAGTCTTGATTTCTTGAATCCGGGCTTCAAGACGGAATCCATTGAGGATCTCATTATTAATACCAACAACAATACCCAGGGTTTGCATATCTCTTGACACCAGTTGGGCAGCACCTGGCAGAACGTTTCGCATCCGTTCCACCAGAGCCCGGTTCCATGGGGTTTCAATTGAATGCATTCCCGGCAACTTTGCTTCAGATAAACGTCCAAGATCAAAAACCGATGAGATGCCTTCCAAGTTAAGAATTTGAGTTCGAACCATGGAAAGCCGTTCCGGAAGTTCGGCAGATGTCAGAGGGAAGCCAGGATCAAAGGCGATTAAGACATAATCATCAATACCAAAGGCAGAAACAAATGTTTTGTGGACTTTGTAGGCTTGCGAATCTTCGTCGCTAAATGAAACACCCGAGGAGTCCGTTTCCACCTTCAAGGCGAAAAAGCCCAAGAAAAGGCTTGCAAACACCAATATCACAGCAGTCCCTTTTCCAAGTCCCATCAGGACTTGTGCCGGAGTATGCCATGTGAATTGGGGTCTCACAATGTGTTAATCTGAGGCAGGGGAAACACCGGCATTGCCGGAATTAACTGCACCATCTTTCTCTGCAGGAGATAACCACCCTCCGCCAAGGGCCTTATACAATTTTACATAAGCGTTAAAATAAAGCTGTTTTGTTTCTGAATACTCCAGCTTGGCGGAAAAAAGTGTCCGTTCCGAATCCAGAACTTCCAGAAAAGAACTGACCCCTTTGTCATACCGTTCAAAGGAAAGTGTGGCAGCATTATCTGCGGCTGCCACTTTTCTTTTTGCAGCTGCATTTTCCCGCCTGTACGTATCCACCTCCACCAAAGCATCTTCCACCTCACCAAAGGCGGTCAGAACAGTATTTTCATATTCCAAAAGCGCCTGACGGGTCTGTTCCTGGGCAATATCAACCCGGCGCTTGCTTTTATCAAAATCAAATAATGGGCCCAGTAAAGCGGCACCGGCATTCCAGATCCCGCCCTGGTTTGTGACATTTGACAATTCCGAGGATGCCAATCCCAACGTGCCTGTCAGGCTGATGGACGGAAAACGCTGCGCCACAGCCACTCCGATTTCCTCGTTCCGGGCATGGACTAAAGCTAGGGACTGCTGTATTTCAGGCCGTCTTTCAAGCAGCACAGACGGAATAGCCGCAGGAACATAAGGAGGCAACGGCTGGTTATCCAGGGAATCTCCCGTTCTGATTGCTCCTGGCAGCTGCCCCATGAGAAGGTTTAACACATGCTCTGTTTTAGCGATAAGACGTTCATATAGCGGAATAGCGCCTGCTGCGATCTCTCTTTGGATCTGGGCCTGGTTCACGTCAATTTCAGGGATGATGCCTTTATCAAACCGTTGTTGAATGATATCAAGGCTGTTCTCACGGGATTCCAATGTTATCCTGGACATGTCCAGCCGTTGGCGATAATCCAAAAGCTGGTAATAGGCTGAGGCCACATCGGAAACAAGACTGATTTGAACAGTCCTTGTGCCAAACTCCGAGGCCAGCATTTCAGCTTGGGCTGCAGCCGTAGCCCGCCTGAATTTTCCCCAGAAATCCAGTTCCCAGGACAGGGTCGGTGCGATATAGATATTTGTATTCGTGTCCCTGGACCTTGATCCGGAATAATTACCGGCTGTTCCTCCGGCCCCAATGTCTATTGCAGGAAACTCATCCGCCCGGGTGAATCCATAAAAAGCTCTGGCTTCTTCGATCCGGCTTAAGGCCACCTTAAGATCCCTGTTGTTGGCAAGAGCCGTAGAAACCAATTCATGGAGAACCGGATCATCGAATAATTCCCACCATTTCAAATCGTCCACAGCCTGTGCATCACTTGCCGCAAACCTGTAACTTTCAGGAGACTGAACCTCAGGTGGCACAAAATCAGGTCCAACACTCTTGCAGCCGCCAAAAACACCGGCAGCCAGGATCAATAACACAGCTGCAATAACATATTTTAGTTTCATATTTTTAAGCTTTCCTGATTTAAGCCTTTTGGTTTAAGCTTTTTTAGTTTCAAGATCACGTTTTTTTTCATACCGTCCCAGCTTTCCAATGAGGACAAACAGCATGGGATAGAAAAACACCCCAAGGAGTGTGGCAAGGGTCATACCGCCAAGAAGTGCCATCCCCATAACTTTACGCGCTTCGGCACCTGCACCGGTTGCTATAACCAGAGGTAAAATACCAAGTATAAATGAAAAAGCTGTCATTAAAATGGGTCTAAACCTTAATTTTGCAGACTCAACGGCTGCATCAAATAAGCTTAACCCTTCTTTGAATTTAATGTTTGCAAACTCTACGATGAGGATCGCATTCTTGGCAGCCATACCAATGAGCATGACCAGGGAAATCTGTGCAAATATATTGTTTTCGTAACTTAAGTCATAAAACCTTGCCAGGAACACCAGCCCCATAGCCCCGAAAATGGCAAACGGTGTGCCTAAAAGAATTGAAAACGGCAGGGACCAGCTTTCATACTGGGCCGCCAGAATCAGGAAAACAAATACCAGGGAGAAGACAAAAACAATCGCGCCTGAACCAGCTGCCTTTTTTTCCTGATATGACATGTCACTCCATGCATAGCTCATGTCGTCTGGCAAAACCTGGGCTGCGACTTCCTCTAATGCCTCCATAGCCTGGGCTGAGGTATAGCCTTGGGCTGGTCCACCGCTGATCTCAGCGGCCCGCATCAGATTAAATCGGTTGGTGTAATCCGGTCCAAAAACTTCCGTGACTTTCACAAATGCAGACAAGGGAACGCTTTTTCCATCCCTGTTTTTAAGAAAGAAAAGATTAATCTGGGCCTCATTTCTCCTGTACTCAGGTTCTGCCTGGATGTACGCTTTATAAAGCCTTCCAAACCGGTTGAAATCATTGACATATGAGCCGCCCAAAAACGCACCGATAGTGGTGTACATATCATCCAGGGAAATCCCCGCTTTTAGCGCTTTATCCCTGTCCACTTCAATGAGTTTCTGGGCCACTGTCGGACGAAAGGTTGTGAAGATAGAGCCGATTTCAGGCCTTTGCTGGGCTTCCTTGATAAAATTGGCAGCTTGGTGTCCTAAATAATCCGGGGTATTGCCGCTTCGGTCCTGGAGCATAAAGGTAAAGCCGGAGCCGGAGCCCAAACCCGGAATTGCAGGCGGACCAAAGGCAAAGACCTGGGCTTCGTTAACACCAAAGAAAAAATCCCGGTTCAAAGCGTTAACTAAATCCTTTACTGTCTTTTCACGCTTTGCCCAGTCTTTAAGCGAAACAAATAAAAATCCTGAATTGGTTCCCATGGAAGAAGAGAGCATTGAAAAGCCTGTAGCCGTGGTCACGTATTCCACTTCCTCGTACTTGGCAATCATATTTTCGACCTTCCTGGTGACCACATCGGTCCGCTGAAGGGATGCAGCATCAGGAAGCTGAACATTGACAAATAAATAGCCCATATCCTCGGCCGGTACAAAACCGCCCGGGAGCAGTTTACCCACAACACCAGTTCCACAGGTGATCGCGATGATAAAGATCACACCTATAAAAATTTTACGGGTTACCATTTTGGCAACCCCCATATAGGCGTTGGTGGACATATCAAAGCCCTTGTTGAATATTCTAAAGAACCACCCCAATGGACCGCGATAGGGTTTGGGGGCTTTTAGAATGAGACCGCACAGAGCCGGGCTCAGGGTTAAAGCGTTTATGGAAGAAAAGCATACCGACACAACGATGGTCAGGGCAAACTGCTGATACAGCCTGCCTGTGATTCCGCCCATGGCAGCCACTGGTAAAAAGACAGCAACCAGTACCAGGGTTGTGGCGATAACCGGTGCTGTCACCTCTTTCATGGCAGCGATGGTCGCCTCTTTGGCATCCATACCCTTGGCAATATTCACCTGGACGGCTTCCACCACCACAATGGCATCATCCACTACAATACCAATGGCCAGGACCAATCCCAGCAACGATAAGGTGTTTACGGTAAACCCGAGCAAGGGGAATGCCATAAAGGCCCCGAGAAGCGAGACAGGTATGGCAATGGTAGGAATCAAGGTGGCTCGCCAGTCCTGGATAAAAATAAAGACCACAAAAACCACAAGGGCAAGGGCGATAAACAAGGTTTCTACAATTTCGTCTATGCCCTTGGTAATGGGAAGGGTGGCATCCAAAGAAACGTCATATTGGAATCCCCTGGGGAAAGATTTGGCCAGCTCCGCCATTTGCGCTTTTACATCTTTTGCAAGCTGCACCGCATTGGACCCGGGTGCCTGGTACAACGAAACAATGGCACAGGGATTGCCGTTCAGGCGGCTGAACATATTATAAGACTCCACGCCCAACTCCACACGGGCAATGTCTTTAATCTTAACCTGGGCACCGGACTCAGTGGTCCGTATCACGATATCGCCGAATGCTTCTTCAGATTGGAGCCGGTCCGGCAATCTTACCGTGTACGTAAATTCCGTTCCCGGGGGAGCAGGCTCCGCACCGAACTTGCCGCCCGGAACAATGACATTCTGTTCCCTGATAGCGGCAATAATCTCCGGTACAGTCATGCCCAGTTGGGCCAAACGGGCCGGGTTTATCCATATCCGCATGGAGTAATCTGATGCGCCAAGCACATCTACCCGGCCGATACCCGGTATTCTGGACAAGATATCTTTGATATTGATCAGGGCATAATTGTTTAAAAATGTCTGATCGTATTGGCCGGTAGAATCGGTCAGGGAAACCAGCATAAGAATATTGGGCATGGATTTTTCTGTTGTTACGCCCAATCGCTTTACCTCTTCAGGCAGTTTGGCTGTGGCTGCAGAAACCCTGTTCTGGGTAAATACCGTATTCATATCCGGATCTGTACCGATCTCAAAGGAGACACTGATGGTCATGGTACCATCGTTGGCATTGACCGACTTCATATAGATCATATTGTCCACCCCGTTGATCTGCTGTTCAAGGGGAGTGGCTACAGACTGCTCAACATTGGTGGCATTGGCACCGGTGTAATTGGCTCTGACCTGTACGATGGGTGGTGTAATATCCGGATACTGCTCCGTTGGCAGACCCAGTAGAGAAAGGGTTCCCACAATCACCGTAATAATAGCGATCACCATGGCGACAATGGGCCGCCTGACAAAAAAGGCTCCCATTATTCTTCTTCCTGTTTTATTCGTTCAACCTGAACTTCTTTTGGATTAACTTTCGCTCCGTCCGCCACCTTTTGCAACCCTTCGTAAACGATCATTTCTCCTGGTTTAAGGCCCTCTCTGACCAGGTAAAAATTATCAATGGCCGGCCCTAAAGTAATCTGGCGTTCATCGATTTTATTGTCCTGATCAACAATAAAGACCCGTTTTCTTCCCTGAAGATCGCTGACACTTCTTTGAGGTATGAGGATACCGTCTTTTACATCTTCAACCCTGGCCTTAACCTTGGCAAACTGACCTGGCCGAATAATTTTGTTTGGATTGGGAAAAGAAACCTGAACCAGTATGGCTCCGGTGGCCGGATCTATCTGCCTGTCTAAAAAATTCGGGGTGCCTTTGTGGGGATAAACATAGCCATCAGCCAGTATCAATTGGATATCCGCCTCGCGCTCTTCAGCAGACACCACATCATTACCTACCTTAGCAATATGCCGTGCAATCCCTAAATATTGAACCTCTGTGAGGAAAAACTCTACCAGCACAGACTCTGTATTGGAAACGGTATTCAGGATAACCGGATTGGGTTCGCGCCCAACGAAGTCTCCTACTTTGGCCTCGGTCTTTCCTATGATCCCATTGATTGGAGAGTAAATCCGGGTATATCCCATCTGGATTTCAGCCGCCCTAAGATTGGCTTTTGCGGCTTCAACTGAAGCTTGTGCAGCCTGATATGAAGCAATGGCGCCATCCAGATCGCTCTGTGAAATAGCATTCTGCTCTGCCAAAGGGCGGTAGCGGTCCAAATCTCTTTTAGCCTTTACCAGGCTGGTATTGGACTCTGCAAGTAACCCTTTTTTTGAGGCCACCTCAGCTTCAAAGGGTTGGCTTTCGATAATATAAAGAAGGTCCCCGGCATTTACAGGTGACCCCTCCCTAAAATGAATCCCTTTTAAAAAGCCCTCTACCCTGGCTCTAATAGCAATATCCTTGGCGCCATAGGTTTGGCCCACAAAGATTTTGTAGATGGGTACATCTTCAGCACGCAGTTTATACACCGAGACTTCAGGCGGTGGAGGGGCCTGGGCAGGAGCTTTCTCGGCCTTTTCACATGCCGAACCAATTAAAAACAATACAATTACAAGGAAAACAACAATGATTTTAGGCTTCATCTTATCTTTTCTCACATTTGGATCAGTGATCTGAACCGTTGTTATTATGAATCTCGATCCGATGAGCATATAGTAATATCTGAGGATTTAAAACCATTTTTTCGTAATGATTGAAAGCGATTTTTTCTCGAAATTGTAAGGCCCCCTACCCCGGTGAACCGGGGTAGGGAAATAAAGCTAAGATTTATTGGCTGAAAAACCCTTGGATGCCATATAAGCATCCAGCCGGGATAAAAACTCCTGACGCTGTGTGTCGTCCGCAAACAGAAAAAACTTGCCCAAACTGCGCTGCACTGTCATCAGGTCAATCAGAAAATCATATGCTGCATTGGCAGCTTGCTGATCAGCCACAAGTGCACTGTTTTGTGCATCAATCAGATCAATAATGGATTTAATGCCCCGGGTATAAGAGTCTGTCACAAGAGCCAAATTCCTCCGGGCCGAATCAGCGGCATGCATCGTCAACCTGATGGCCGGATAAGAGGCCCGGATGAGGTAAACCGCACTTAACACCTGTTGTTCGATTGTATTTGCTGTGGACCGTTTCTGAAACTTAAGGTTAGACAGCTCTTCGAGATTCCGTCTTAAAGTAGCAGATTTACCACCACCGGAATATAGCGGTAAATTCACGGTAATACCTGCGGTCCAGTCTGTATCATCG